>CALJDB010000070.1 GCA_938023775.1 uncultured Clostridia bacterium | reverse complement strand
TCATGATTTGTCAGAAGATCCTGCAGCGTGCCGACTTCCTCCATCATTTCCATGATCTCATCATCCGTTGCATCCGCCATGCTGTCATAAATCTGGTTGATCTTCTCCTCCATCTCAAACAGATAAGAAAATGCTGACTTCAGCACAGATTCGATCGTCATTCCCTTTTCCAGCACCGCATTCAATACTCAATACTCAAACAAAAGGACCAAACCATGAAACAAGTCACGATTTACACCGACGGTGCGTGCAGCGGCAACCCCGGTCCGGGGGGCTGGGGCGCCATTTTGAAGTATAAGGAGATCGAGCGTGAGCTCTCCGGCGGAGAGGCGGCTACGACGAATAACCGCATGGAGCTGACCGCGGTCATCCGCGCGCTGGAGGCGCTCAGGGAGCCCTGCGCCGTGGACCTCTGGAGCGACAGCAAATACGTCATCGACGCCCTCGAAAAGGGCTGGGCGCGCTCGTGGCGGGCACGCGGCTGGGTCAAATCGGACAAAAAGCCCGCGCTGAACCCCGACCTCTGGGGCGCGCTGCTGGAGCTCACGGAGCGCCACGAGATGCGCTACCACTGGGTCAAGGGTCACGCGGAAAATCACTACAATAACCGCTGCGACGCGCTCGCCGTGCAGGAAAGAGAGAAATTCGCATGAAGAAAAAGGACTTTTCCCGCCATCCGCTGCGGGTGTTTTTCAGCTATTTCCGCCCCCACAGGCGGCTTTTTGCCATCGACATGGGCTGCTCGCTGCTCGCGGCGATCATCGATCTCGTGTTCCCCTTCGTCTCCCGGCGCAGCATGACACAGCTGCTGCCGCAGGGGCTGTTCCGCGTGTTTTTCGTCATCATGGCGGTGCTCGTCGCCGCGTATGTGCTGAAGGGGCTGCTCTATTACGTCATCACCGTCGTTGGACACCGCATGGGCGTGCTCGTCGAGGCGGATATGCGGCAGGACGTTTTTGACCACATGCAGACGCTGAGCTTCAGCTTTTTCGACCATAACCGCACCGGCGTTCTGATGAGCCGCGTCACGACGGACCTCTTCGAGATCACCGAGCTGGCGCACCACGGACCGGAGAACGTGCTCATCAGCGTTGTGACGATCGCGGGCGCGCTCGCCGTGCTTTACGGCATCCAGTGGAAGCTCGCGCTGGTGCTGACGCTCGTGCTGCCGCTGTGCTTCTGGTTCACGATGCGCCAGCGCGTGCGCATGCGCGACACGAACATCGAGGTCAAGCGCAAGACCGCAGAGATCAACGCCGCGATCGAGAGCTCCATCTCCGGCGTCCGCACCGCGAAGGCGTTCGCGAACGAGACGCAGGAGGAGCAGAAATTCGCCGCTACGAACGACAAGTATAAGGTCGCGCGCGTCGACTATATCAAGGCGATGGGACTGTTCCAGAGCGGCATGGAGTTCACTACCGGCGTGCTGCCCGTTATCGTCATCGCCGTCGGCGGGCTCCTCATCATGCGCGGCGAAATGGACTATGTCGACCTCGTAACCTTCACGCTCTATGTCGCCACCTTCATCAGCCCCATCCGCCGCCTTGCGCAGTTCACGGAGCAGTGGATGCAGGGCAGCGCGGGCTTCACGCGCTTTCTGGAGATCATGCGCACGGAGCCGGAGATCCGCGACGAGCCGGGCGCGCAGGAGCTGGAAAATGTCCGCGGCGACGTCGATTACGACCGCGTGAGCTTCCACTACGACGATGGCACCGAGGTGCTGCACGACGTGACGCTCCATATCCCGGCGGGCGAGACCTTCGCCCTCGTCGGTCCCTCCGGCGGCGGCAAGACGACGCTCTGCTCGCTCCTCCCGCGCTTTTATGACGTCAGCTCCGGCGCCGTGCGCGTCGACGGCCACGACGTGCGCTCTCTGACGCAGGAGAGCCTCCGCCGCGCCATCGGCATCATCCAGCAGGACGTGTTTATGTTCGCCGGGTCCATCCGCGAGAACATCCGCTACGGACGTCCGGACGCCACGGACGCGGAGGTCGAGGAAGCCGCCCGCCGCGCGGAGATCCACGACGAGATCATGGAGATGCCCGACGGCTACGACACCTATATCGGCGAGCGCGGCGCGATGCTCTCCGGCGGCCAGAAGCAGCGCCTTTCCATCGCGCGCGTGTTTCTGAAAAACCCGCCCATCCTCGTTTTAGACGAGGCGACGAGCGCGCTCGACTCCGTGACGGAGCAGCGCATTCAGGCGAGCCTGAACCGTCTCAGCGAGGGCAGGACGAGCATCATCATCGCCCATCGCCTCTCCACCATCCGCGCCGCGGACCGCATCGCTGTTGTAGAGGGAGCCGGGATCGTGGAGCTCGGAAGCCACGAAGAGCTGATGGCGAAAAACGGGGTTTACGCTGCGCTTCAGAGGGCGCAGAGGACCACAGAGGAGAAGGATCTTTTGTGATCGGGGGGTTCTTGCCCTCAGGGCGCCGAAGGCGCGTTCAACTTCCAAAACAAAGGAAAAGCCGCGGAGACCCGCGGCTTTTTTGCTTATTGCTCTTTCTTCTTCAGCTCCTCAAGAATCTGCGCCAGCAGCTCCTCGGTGGTGGGCTTGGGCTCCTCGGGCGCGGGCTCCTCGGCGGGCTCGGCTGCCTTTTTCTTTGCCTCCGCCGCCTCGTGCGCCTTGTTGAACGCCTTCACGATGAGGAACACGACGAACGCGACGAGGATGAAGTCGATCACCGCGCCGACGAAGGTGCCGAAGCCGATGGTGATCGCTTCCCTGACGACCTCGCCCGCCTCATCGAGCTCCGCAGGGCGGACGATGAGGTTCAGCGCCGTCATGTCGCGGCTGCCGGTGACCCAGCCGATGAAGGGCATGAACACGTCGTTGACAAGGCTGGACGTGATCTTTCCGAACGCCGTCGCGATGATGACGCCGACC
>CALJDB010000069.1 GCA_938023775.1 uncultured Clostridia bacterium | reverse complement strand
GATCATTTCGTCCGTGGCGGCTTCGGGGGACTGCCAGTAGCCGTATTCGATTTCGGAAAAGTCGAGGTAGCTGCGGCAGCGCTCGAATTCCGCCTGCGTGATGGGGCGGCGGAGCTCCGGGAAGGCTTCCAGCCCCGGCATGGGCGTGTACTGGCTCATGAGCGAAAACAGGATCTCCCGCGGCGGGAAATTGTCCTCGATGCGGTCGATGCAGCGGAGCGTATTCTCCGCCGCGCCGGGCAGAATAAGGTGGCGGATGAGCAGCCCGCGGCGCAGGATGCCGTCGCCGTCCAGCTCAAAGGGTCCCACCTGCCGGAACATCTCCCGCAGTGCCGTCAGCGCCGTCTCCGGATAGTCCGGCGCGGCGGAATAGCGCGCGGCGAGCGCGGCGTCGGCGTATTTGTAGTCCGGCATATAGATCTGCACGAGCCCGTCGAGCATCCGCAGCGTCTCCGCGGACTCATAGCCGGAGCTGTTCCACACGACGGGGATGCCGAGGCTGAGCCCCGCGAGGACTTCGGCGATGACGTCGGCATAGTGCGTCGGCGTCACGAGGTTCAGATTATGCACCCCCTGATCGCGCAGGCGCAGAAAGGTGTCCCGCAGCTGCGCCGCGGTCAGCGTCTCGCCGGCTTCGCCGCGGCTGATGGCGCGGTTCTGGCAGAACACGCAGCGCAGGTTGCAGCCGGCGAAAAACACCGCGCCGCTGCCGCGCGTGCCGCTGATGCAGGGCTCCTCGCCGAAGTGGGGCGCGGCGCGGCAGACCATCGGCAGCGCCGGAACGCCGCAGAAGCCGCTTTTCCCCGCCGCCCGGTCCGCGCCGCAGCGCCGCGGGCAGAGCGCGCAGGCGCTCATTGCAGCACTTCCTTGCCGATGTAAAGCTCCCCGATCTGCGGCTCCGCCGCCGCCTTCATCCGCCCGCTCTGGAAGCCGCGGCGGGCGAGGTGGAGCATCTTTTTGAGCGTATATTTGCTCTCGCCCGCCGTGCGCGCGCGGCGGTCATAATAGACGATCTCCGGCTTAAAGCCAAGGCGCGTGACGAGCCCGCGGAGGAAGAGGTCCTCCGTGCCGAAGCAGGTCAGGCGGCGGATCGCCTCGCGGCTCAGGAGCCGGAAATCCGCGTGATCATAGATGATCTTTGCGCCGCCGAGCCGCACGAGCGTATAAAACCCGCGGGCGGTTGTGCGCTTGAAAAATGTGTCCGTGTCGCGCCGGTCGCGCACGCCGCAGACGACGTCCGCCCCGGCGAGGAACTTATCCACCATCGCGTCGATGGCGTTCTCGTCGTCCTGAAGGTCGGCGTCGATCGTAACGGCGGCGTCGGCGTGCTTCGCCGCGGTGACGAGTCCCGCCATCACGGCGTTCTGATGGCCGCGGTTGCGGCTGAGCTTTAAGCCGCAGACCTCGCGCTCGGCGGCGCAGAGCTCTTCGATGATGCGCCACGTCGCGTCCGCGGAGCCGTCGTCCACAAGCAGCAGGCGGCTGCCGTCCCCGATCTTTCCCGCGGCGATGAGCGCGCGCAGCTTTCCGAGCAGCACCGGCGCGCTGATCGGCAGCATCTCCTCCTCGTTATAGCAGGGCACCACGATATATAAGTCCGGCATAAGGCGTCGTTCTCCTTTGCAGTGATGGTACTATTATAATGTCCCCCGCCGGCTTTTTCAAGCGGGCAAATTTCAAACGGACGCGCAAACGCGGCGTCTTTTGCGCCAAGTTCCCCGAAAAGTTTGAATATTTCCAAGATTCCCCTTGATTTCGCGCCGCTGCGGGTATATAATGCAGAACGTATGGAACGTTTGGAACGACATACGAAACGTTTGGAATATCAGGACAAAACCATGATCGACATCATTCTGCTCGAGCCGGAGATCCCGATGAACACCGGCAACATCGCGCGCACCTGCGCGTGTACGGGCGCGCGGCTGCACCTTATCCGCCCGCTCGGCTTCGACATCAGCGACCGCGCCGTCCGCCGTGCGGGGCTGGACTACTGGCAGTATCTGGACCTTTCCGTCTACGACAGCTGGGACGAGTTCGTCGACAAAAACGGCGACGGGAACCTCTGGCTCGCGACGACGAAGGCACCGCGCTGCTACGCGGAGGCAGATCTTACCGGCGACGTGAAGCTCCTTCTCGGCAAGGAGACGGCGGGGCTTCCCGAATCTCTGCGCGAGCGCTACCGCGAGAGGTGCATCCGCATCCCGATGGCGGGTCCGGTGCGCAGCTTAAACCTCGCGAACAGCGCGGCGATCTTATGCTACGAGGCGCTGCGTCAGCAGGGCTTCCCGAATCTGAAAACGACCGGCAGTATGCTGGAGGAGGAGAGAATATGAACTACAACAAGAAAACCGTAAAAGACATCGACGTCCGCGGAAAGAAGGTCCTGCTGCGCTGCGACTTCAACGTTCCGCAGGACAAGGAGACCCGCGCCATCACGGACGACAAGCGCATCCGCGCCGCGCTGCCCACCATCCAGTACCTGCTGGAGCAGGGCGCGGCGGTCATCGCCTGCTCCCATCTCGGCAAGCCGAAGGGCGAGGTGAAGCCGGAGCTGACGCTCGCGCCCGTCGCGGAGCGGCTTTCCGAGCTGCTGGAAAAGCCCGTTATCTTCGCCGCGGACACCGTCGGTCCGGACGCACAGGCAAAGGCGGCTGCCCTCGCCGGCGGCGAGATCATGCTGCTCGAAAACCTGCGCTTTGACCCGCGCGAGGAGAAAAACGACCCGGCGTTCGCCAAGGCGCTCGCCGATCTCGCCGGGGCGGACGGCGTTTTCGTCTCGGACGCCTTCGGCACGGTCCACCGCGCCCACGCCTCCACCGTCGGCGTTGCGGCGTATCTGCCCGCCGTCAGCGGCTTCCTCATCGAGAAGGAGCTGGAGATCATGGGCGGCGCGCTGGAAAATCCGAAGCGCCCCCTCGTCGCCATCCTCGGCGGCGCGAAGGTCAGCGACAAGATCGGCGTCATCAATAACCTCCTGAACATCGCCGACACGATCATCATCGGCGGCGGCATGGCTTACACCTTCATCAAGGCGCAGGGCCACTCCGTGGGCAAGAGCCTGCTGGAGGAGGACCGCGTCGAG
>CALJDB010000068.1 GCA_938023775.1 uncultured Clostridia bacterium | reverse complement strand
AACGCCTGCGGCGATGAATGTCGTGACATTGGAGTCGAGGACCGCAGAGAATGCCTTCTGATAGCCGGACTTGATTGCAGCCTTTGCGGACTTGCCGCCGCGGATTTCTTCCTTCATACGTTCGAACACGACAACATTTGCGTCAACCGCCATACCAACCGACAGGACAACGCCTGCAATACCCGGCAGAGTGAGGTTGATTTTGAAAACGGAAATGCAGCGTGCAAAACGGAGCGCCTTCCAAAAAGGCGCTCGTATATTATACCTTAAAACTCTAATTTCTGTCAACCACTATTTTTCGGTATCATTTTACCCAAAACCGCAAAAACTGGGGTCGGAACGAAATTTTGATCGGAAACGGAGCTGAACTGACCTATGAAAAAAAGGACAACCATCCGCGCCCTGAGCTACCTCTCCGCGGCGGTGCTGTGCCTCGGCGTGCTCGCCTGCACGGGCTACGCCGAGGCGCGGCGCTATGAGCGCGCTTACCGCAACAACGCCGCCCACGCCTTCGGCGAGCTCGTCACCGCCGTCGGCGAGATGGACGCCGCGCTGGAAAAGAGCGTGCTCGCCGTGTCGCCGAAGATGCAGAGCGCCGTCTGCACGGAGCTTTTCGGCAAGGCGATGACGGCGCAGATGTCGCTCAGCGCGCTGCCGTGGGGCGCGGAGGAGCTGGAGCACACGGCGGACTTCATCAGCCGCGTCGGGGATTACGCCTTCTCGCTCTCGCGCGCGGCGGCGTCCGGCGCGGGCTACGGCGACGAGCAGCGCGCATCGCTGCGCAGCCTCTCGGAAACGGCGGGCGTGCTCTCCCAGAACCTCAAGAGCCTTCAGACGGACGTGCAGTCCGGGCGTCTGACGCTCACCGAGCTGCGCCGCAGCGCCGGGCAGCTTGCGGAGGCGCAGACGGACGAGCCCGGCTGGGCGGGCGACTCCGTGCGGCTCATCGAGCAGGAGTTCCCGGAGGTCCCGGCGCTCGTCTACGACGGACCGTTTTCCGAGCATCTCCGCAGCGCCTCGCCCCGCGCGCTGGAGGGTCTCGCGGAGGTGACGAGCGAGCAGGCGCGCGCCGCGGCTGCGGCATTCCTCGGCGTCGCGAAGCCGCAGGTGCGTCTCACAGGCGAGACGGAGGGCGACCTCCCCTGTTACACCCTCGCCGCGGACGACGCGGGCGGCGCGACGGCTTACGTCTCCGTGACGAAGCAGGGCGGGAAAATTCTCGCGATGCTCTCGTCCCGCCCGGTCGGGTCGGCGCGCGTTTCCGCGGAGCAGGCGGTCGCCGCCGCGCGCGACAAGCTCGCCGCCTGCGGCTTTGCGGGCATGGAGGAGACCTATTATATGATCCAGGGCGGCATTCTGACGGCGAACTTCGCTTACCGGCAGGGCGAGGTGCTCTGCTACTCCGATCTCATCAAGGTCTCCGTCGCGCTCGACAGCGGCAAGGTCTGCGGCTTTGAAGCCCGCGGCTGGATCGAGTCGCACCGCGAGCGCAGCCTCGACGCCCCGGTGCTGACGGCGGAACAGGCGCGCGCCGCCGTCCCCGCCGGGCTCACCGTCTTAGCTGAGCAGCTCGCGCTCGTGCCCTCGGACGGCAAGTACGAAACGCTCTGCCGCGAGCTGAAGTGCGCGGCGGAGGACGACCGGCACTATCTCATCTATCTGAACGCCGCCACCGGCGAGCAGGAAAAAATCCTCATCCTGCTGGAGGACGAGACCGGGGTGCTGACGATATAAAAGCGCGCCCCCGCGTCCCACCCCCCGATTTTGATAAATTTCCCGTTCTCCCCCTTGCAAAGCCATGGCGCTGGGAGAGGGAACTATGAAACAGCATTGGACAAAACTGGGTGCGGCGCTGCTTGCCGCGCTGACGCTGGCGGGCTGCGGAAAGGGCGCGCCCCCGGCGGACACGCCGGAGCCGTCGGCTCCGGCGGTCGAGACTGCGTCGCCGACGCCGACACCGACCCCGGAGCCGACGCCGACACCCGTGCCGGAGCCGGAATACGCCGGTCCGGACCTCGCGGAGCAGCCCGCGGTCGGGGACGAATTTTTCGCGGACACCGCGTTTTTCGGAAACTCGCTCGTCGACGGGCTGCGGCTTTACGGCGGGCTCGCCCACGGCGACTTTTACGCGGTGCAGAGCGCCTCGGTCGTCAACGTCGGCACGACGAAGGTCAGCGCCCTGAACGACGGCACCGCCGCCACACTGCTGCAAACGCTCGCACAGAAGCAGTATTCCCGCATTTACATCCTGCTCGGCATCAACGAGATCGGCTTCGAGACGAGCTATTTCATCGAGCTCTACCGCGCCGTGCTCGATCAGATCGCCGCGAGCGAGCCCCACGCCGCGATCTATATCATGGGTCTCACGCCCGTGACGAAGGCGAAGTCGGACGAGGGCGAGCTTTTCTCCATGGACCGCGTGCGCGAGTATAACGACGCGCTGCGCAGCCTCGCCGAAGAGCGCGGCTGCTGGTACGTCGACCTTGTGGAAGCCTTAGCGGACACCGACGGTTATCTCCCGGAGGGCGACAGCGTCGACGGCATCCACCTCACCGCCGCCAAATACCCCGTCTGGGCGGACTATCTCCGCACCCACTACGAGCCCGACGACGTGATCATCTTCGAAAAAACCGCCGATGCCGGAAAAGGAAATGACTGAAAACTGAAAAACCCGTCCATACTATGTGCAATCTCACATGGAATGGACGGGGTTTTTTATGAAAAAACGCGAAAAACTGAAGCGTTGGGAGATGGCGCTCGTGCTGGCGGTGTGCCTCACGTTCGGGCATGCGCTGCTGCCGGGGAGCGCGGCGGGCTGCCACTGGTGGGGCGTCATTTTTCCCGGCTTGACGGAGATTTCCCCGGCGGCGCAGGAGACCTCTGCATTCCCCGAGCTGCGCACAGCGGAGGGGCGCGTTCTGCGTCTGCGCCTCCTCGATTGGCTGCGTGAACTGGG
>CALJDB010000067.1 GCA_938023775.1 uncultured Clostridia bacterium | reverse complement strand
GCCGCTGAGCTTGCCGTTGAGCGCCGGGAGGACCTTGCCGACGGCTTTGGCGGCGCCGGTGGTGGCGGGGATGATGTTGCCGGTGGCGGCGCGGCCGCCGCGCCAGTCGCGCCGGGAGACGCCGTCGAGCGACTGCTGGGAGGAGGTGATGGAGTGGATCGTGGTCATGAGCCCCTCCTCGATGCCGAAGGTCTCGTGGACGACCTTGGCGAGCGGGGCGAGGCAGTTCGTGGTGCAGGAGGCGTTGGAGACGAACTGCATCTCCGGGCGGTAAGCGTCCAGATTGACGCCGCAGACGAACATCGGAGTCGCGTCCTTCGCCGGGGCGGACATGACGACCTTCTTCGCGCCGGAGAGCAGGTGCGGCGCGGCGGCTTCCGCCGTCAGGAATTTGCCGGTGCACTCCGCGACGTATTCAACGCCGTATTCGCCCCAAGTGAGCTTCGCGGGGTCGCGGTCGCTCATGACGGGGATAGCGTGACCGTTGCAGATAATGTGCCCCTCGTCATAGGTGATGTCCGCGTTGATGCGCCCGTGCATCGTGTCATAGATCAGAAGGTAAGCGAGATAGTCCGTGGAGCACGTCGCGTTCACCGCCGCGATCTCAATCTCCGGATGGGCCAGCGCTGCGCGAAAAACCATACGCCCGATGCGCCCCATTCCGTTTATTCCGACTTTGATGTCTCCCATGGTGTTCAAGTTCCTCCGTTTGTTTTTTATATTTTATATATGTGAAACTGCACGCAGTGTAGTCCCCGCGATTTTTCGGGTGCGGCGGTATGCCCGTCACGACCGAGATCATCATGACTTTTGCCTTTAAAACGCACAAAAAACCGCTTTTCAGCGGTTTTTTGATGTTAAAACGCGGCTTTTTGTTCTCAACCCTCGCGCTTGTCCTTGTCGACGCTGCGGGTGAAGGAGACGCCGTCTTTATGCAGGAAGACGTCCAGCTTCACGCGGTCGGCGCGCATCAGGCTCTGGGTGAACTCATAGCACATGCCGTTTTCGTTATAGGTGCGGCGCTGCACGAAAAATCCGCATCTTCCGCTCTTGCAGCCGAGCAGCTCCGCCTCCT
>CALJDB010000066.1 GCA_938023775.1 uncultured Clostridia bacterium | reverse complement strand
GCGCGGCGTTTACCGCATCCACCAGTTTGAAAAGCAGGAGATGATCGTCGTCTGCCGTCCGGAGGACTCCATGAAGTGGTATGAGCAGATGTGGCGCTACTCCGTGGAGCTGTTCCGCTCGATGGAGATTCCCGTGCGCCAGCTCGAGTGCTGCTCCGGCGACCTCGCCGATCTGAAGGTGAAAAGCTGCGACATCGAGGCGTGGAGCCCGCGCCAGCAGAAGTATTTTGAGGTCTGCTCCTGCTCCAACCTCGGCGACGCGCAGGCGCGCCGTCTCCGCATCCGCGTCAAGGGCGCGGACGGCAAGATGTATCTGCCGCATACGCTCAACAACACCGTCGTCGCCCCGCCGCGCATGCTCATCGCCTTCCTCGAAAACCACCTTCAGGCGGACGGCAGCGTCACCATCCCCGAAGTGCTGCGTCCGTATATGGGCGGCAAGGAAATTCTTGTACCGAACAAATAAGGAGGGCAGGGGATGAAAAAACGTTTTCTGTCCCTTCTGCTCGCCCTCGCGCTGGCGCTGAGCCTCGCCACCGCCGCCTTCGCCGGGGCGGAGACGGCACAGCTCAGCAGCCAGAAGCTCCGCTTCAACGGCGCGGACCGCTCCGATGTTGAAAAATACAACATCGACGGCAGCAATTTCTTCAAGCTGCGCGACCTCGCCGCCCTGCTCGACGGCACAGCCGCACAGTTCGATGTAGGCTACGACAGCGCAAGCCAGACCGTCAGCATCACGACCGGCGCGGACTACACCTTCGTCGGCGGCGAGCTGGAGTTTTCCGGCGATCAATCCGCGTCCGCGGTCGCGAGCCCGCAGAGCATCACAGTCGACGGCAACGCCGCCGCGGGGCTCACGGTCTATAACATCGGCGGCAGCAACTTCTTCCGGCTCCGCGAGCTCGGCGAGCTGCTCGGCTTCGCCGATGCCATCGGCTATGACGACGCCGCGCGCACCGTCACGCTTGACGTGGAGACCACGGTAAAGCTCGTCGCGGAGGAGACCACGACCGTCCGCCATGCCGACGGCAGCGGCAGCGTCACGCGCATCAGCTATGAATACGACGATCGCGGCAACTGCACCCGCGAGGCGTATGACTATGACGGCGAGGTCACCTCCGTTTACCTCAAAAGCTACGACGAAGCCGGAAATCAGACCCGCGAGGAGCGCTGGTCAAACGGCGCGCTGCTCTACACGGAGGATTATCGCTACGACGCGGACGGAAATGAGATCTATTGCCTCTATGTAAACAGCGGTGTCCGCCGCGAAACGACCCATGTGTTCACCGACGGTCTGCTGACGAGCCTGTGTATCGACCGCGGCGGCGATTTGGACCGTTCGGACTATTTTTACGACACGGACGGAAACCGAATCCGCGCAGAAAGCTATGACACCGACGGTCTTGTCGAGACGGACAGCTATACCTACGATACCGCGGGCAAATTGCTGACCCACCGCTACGAGAGCGCCGACGGCAGCTACGTCACCGACACGGTTTATACCTACGACGCGCGCGGTCTCTGCTTAAGCGAGGTCTGGACCGCGGACGGCCACAGCGTCACGACCACTTACCGCTATGACGCGGAGGGGCGCGAGGTCTATAAAAAGGTCGACTCCGATTACGAGGGCACGCGCAGCGTGGTCTATGAGCGCAGCTACGACGCTTACGGCAACCTCTGCCGCCTCGTCGAGACGGCCGGGGGCCGCCGCTATATCGACACCTATACCTACAACGCGGAAAACCGCCTCGTCGCCGAGACGCACGACACGAACGAGTATCATAACGCCTTCACCTACGAATACACCGCCGGGGGTCTGCTCGCCAAGGAGACCTGCACGGACACGAATCCCGATTACAGCGGCTACGTCACCGTTTACGGCTATGACGTAGACGGCGACCTGACGGGCTACGTCCAGACCTTCGACGACGGCTCCGTTACCACTTATGAACAGGTCTGGACGGTACGCACCGTCCGGGCACAAAAATAATTTTTGAAAAGGAGAACGACAATGAAAAAA
>CALJDB010000065.1 GCA_938023775.1 uncultured Clostridia bacterium | reverse complement strand
GCACGTTCCCTCCGCGCAGAGTATTTTTCGGCACGCACAGGTCGCGCCGAAAAATGGACTGGACTTTCTTCGCGCCTGCGACGCGCCGAAGGCGCTAGTCCTTTAGGGCGGGCGCGAACTCTGCGAGGCTTTTACAAGCTGGAGCGGCACCCGGCGCAAACGCCGGATGCCGCCTTTTTTTATTCTGGAGGAAACCATGATCGAGATCATCAAAGACTATGCCGCGTGCCGGGACTTTGCCGCGAGTTTTGCCGCCGGACCGGAGCGCCTGCTCCGCGCGATCGGCGAACCGGAGCGCCACTGCGTCCTCGGCGTCCGCCGAGGCGGGGAGATGACCGGGCTTTTTGTCTTCCTCGTCCTCCCGGACGAGCGCTATCTGGAGATGCTGACGGGGCTCTCGCGCGAGCGGGACGCCTATATGGAGGCGTTTGACTATCTGGCGCAGCGCTACCCCGGCTTCGGCGCGGATTTCGTGTTCAGCCCGGACGACGCGCTTTTGATGGCGGAGCTGGCGGGGCGCAGGGCGGAGTTTGACCCGGAGCAGCAGCTGATGACGTCGGACACGCCGCCCGCGGGCGTCGACACGACCGGCGTTGAGCCGCTCTCCGCGCGCTATGCGGCGCAGTACTGCGCCCTGCACAGCCGGGACGTCTACTGGACCGGGGAGCGGGTGCTGGAGGCGCCGGACCGCTTCCGCACGCTTCTGGCGGTCGAAAACGGCAGCGTCGTCGGCTATCTGGACGCCACGACCGGCTTTGAGGAAAACGAAGTCTTCGACCTGCTCGTCGCGGAGCCCCACCGCCGCCGCGGCTGGGGCAGACGCCTGCTCGCGGAGGCGATGGCGAAAAACAGCCCCCACAGAATGATTCTCCACGTGGACGTGGACAACACCCCCGCGATCCGGCTCTACGAGTCCTTAGGCTTCGTCAAAGCACCGGGGCAAAACAGCCGGACAGCCCACTGGGCAATCCCGGAGGCGGAAAAACAGATGAAATCTAACGCAGAATGATATGGACATTCCGGTCCGGACGGTGTATAATATTTTTCAAATGACAAAGAGGTAGATTTTATGGACTTTGAGCCGAAAAGCTTTCTTCTGCGCGACGGGCGGACGGCGGTGCTGCGCGCGCCGCGGCGGGAGGACGCCGCGGAGATGAACCGCTATCTGCGCATCTGCTCCGGGGAGACGGACTTTCTGCTGCGCACGCCGGAGGAATGCGTCGAGAGCGAGGAGCAGGAGGCGGCGTATCTGGAAAAGGTCCTCGCCGACCCGGACACGCTGATGATCGTCTGCGAGGTTTGCGGCGAGATTGCGGGCAACTGCTGCATCGGCTTCGGCGTCCGCCGGAAAACCAGCCACCGCGGGCGCATCGGCATCGGGCTTTACCGCAAATTCTGGGGGCTCGGTATCGGCACGCGGCTTTTCGCCGAGATGGAATCCGCCGCCCGCGTCCGCGGTGCGGAGCAGCTGGAGCTGGAGTTCATCGAGGGCAACGACCGCGGCCGCGCGCTCTACGAAAAATGCGGCTTCCGCATCGTGAGCGAGCACCCGAACGCCATTCACCAGCCCGACGGCAGGCGCTGCTGCGAGTACCTTATGATAAAAGAACTGACCTGAAAAAAGCAGCCGGGTCCGCACCAAACGGTGCGGACCCGGCTGCTTTCATCTCGGTATCCGGACGTAATGCTCCGTCTCGTCCGAATGGTGGATCGTTCCCCCGCAGCGGAGCATGGCGCGAAGGGAGGGCTCGTTCGTTTTGAGGCAGGAGAGGTAAATCTCGTCCTCGGCGAAATCCGGCAGACTGCGCAGGGCGTCCGCCGCAAGGGCAAGTCCGCGGCTCGCGTAGCCCCTGCCGCGGCGGTCCGGACGGACGGCGTAGCCGATGTGCCCGGCACCGGCAGCGAGTGCGGGCGTCAGATAGTGGCGTACGTTGAAAATCGCGACCGCCTCTCCGCAGTCCCAGAGCAGATATTTCGTGTCCGCCACGCGGTCCGGCGCAAGCCCGATTCCCTCCGCAGCGCGCTGCATCTGCGGCAGCGCCTCCGCGCGGTAAGTCTCGTAATCGCAGCCGAACCAGCGGTTTTCCCAGCGGTTTTCCGGCGGCGTGTCGCGGAAAAGCGCCCATTCGCGCGCCGGGTCTCCGGCTCCCGCGGGGCGCAGCGCCAGCGACGGCAGCGACGCCTCGATGAGCGCCACGTCGCGCAGATCCTTTTCGCGCCCGAGGGCACGCTTCATCGCGCAGAGCCCGTCCAGCGTCACGGCGGGCACGCCGCAGACCGCCGTCACGGGACCGATGCGGTAATTTTCAAAGATCTCCACATCGTCCCCGATGTGAAACGCGCGTGTCCCATCCGGGAACCGCTCCGGCGCGTACTGCCGCTCCAGCCGGTCCGCGAGCGCCGGCGTGCAGCCGAGGTCAATGTCGTGTGTCCGCTCCCGCAGCCCGTAAAGCACCATCGCCGCCCCCGCGACGACCCAATACTCCCCCGCGTCCAGCCCCAGCGACGCGAGGCGGGTCAGAATGTCCTGTTTTGTCATGGATGGGTCCTCCTCAGCCGGCGGCAGCGGCGTCGTTTTTGGAGAGCGGGTTGACGCAGTACTGGTTCATGCTGACCCCCTCGCGGCGCGCGTGCTCCGGCGTTTCCCCGGTGCAGATATTCTTTCATTCTTCTCCCTCCAGCGTCCGCACAATGCGGGCAGGAACACCGGCGGCGAGGGTGTTTGGCGGAACGTCGCGCGTGACGACGGCTCCGGCGGCGATGACGGCGCCGCTGCCGATCGTGACGCCGGGGAGCACGGTCGCGTTTCCGCCGATCCAGACATCGTCGCCGATCGTGATGGGCTGCGCAATGCCGACGCCGCTGCGGCGCTGTCGCGGAAA
Source organism: uncultured Clostridia bacterium (assembly GCA_938023775.1). Classification (GTDB taxonomy): domain Bacteria; phylum Bacillota; class Clostridia; order Oscillospirales; family Oscillospiraceae; genus SVKR01. The sequence continues at coordinate 6,202 of CALJDB010000065.1, read as the reverse complement.
TTATAAATGATCTCCTCCATCGGCAGCTCCTCCGTTTTTTTACAGTCTGATCACGCCGCAGGCGTAGCCCAGAAGCTCCGGGTGCTCCGCCGCGAGCGCTTGCAGGGCGGTGTAATGCGCCGGGTCCGGGCGTTTTTTGTCCGGAAACAGGTTTTCCAACGCCTGTGTGCCGTCGCCGCAGGTGCCAAGAATTTCGAAGTGCGCAGCAAAACAGCGGATGCGACTGCTCTCCGGGAGGCGCTCCAGCATCGGCGGGTAGAGCAGCCAGCTGTAACAGAGAAACGCCCGGTACCGAACTGCCGGGAAGTTTTCCGCGAAAAACGCCCGCGCCCGGCGGAGCGATGCCCCGACCGCGGCGGCGCTGAGGTCCGCGCCCGCCGGGATATGGCAGTTGAGCACGGGCGCGCCGCCCGGCAGCGCGAGCTTCTGCGCCTCGGAAAAGGTCATGTAAGGCTCGCCGATAGTTTCCTCGTCGAGGTAGATCATCGAAAATTTCTGGTACTGCAGCGCGCCGAGCTTGAAAACATCCCCGTTCATAATGTGGCGGAACCATACCACGTCGTCCTTGGAAACGCCGATGCCGCCGCTCCGTCGGCGGTAAAGCTCCGCCCGGAGCGAGACGTCCCGGAAGGTGTCCAGAATGATGTCTTCGTCCGCGCCCGCCACCCGATAGTCGGCATATTTCCGCGCCAGAAGGCAGACGATGACCGCGAGCCGGGTCAGCGGCATGCGCCGGCAGAGCGGAAAATCCGGCATTTCGCCGGCGTAAGCCGTCTCTGCGATTGCTTCCAGCTCCCGGCGGTTTCTTTCGAGCTTGCGCCCCACCGCCGCCTCCGCGTCGGGTGCAAGCCCCAGCCGCGGCAGCAGCGCCTCCGGCGTCATGGTCGTATAGGCGGTTTTATCCGTCAAAGGCTCCTCCTCCGTTACAGTGCAATTCTGCCGGTGATCTCATAGCCGGTTTCCGTGACTTTTGAAAACTCAATGCCCGTGACTTCCGCCGTGAACGGGGAAAACACCTCCCGCATCGCCCGGCAGACCCGCGGCAGCTCCGCCTGCGGATGATAGAGCAGCGTGACATGCGGGAGCCAGTCGCCGCCGCGCGTCCACACGTCCAGAAACTGACCGTACCGCGCCGCAATTTTGTCGTGCAGTCTCAGCAGCGCCCCGCTTTTCTCCGGCAGCGCCGCGATGATGGACGTTGCCTGCAAAACCTCGATCCTGTCGATGCGGACGGAAAAGCGGGCTGTATTCTCCAGCAGCTCCCTGCATCCTGCGGCAAATTCCGCATCGTCCTCCGGCGTGTACGCCGCGAGCGTGATATGCCCATACACCGGCGCGGGACGCAGCCCGAAAGAAGCCGCAGCGCCCTGAAGCCCCCGCAGCCGCTCTGTCGCCCCGACATCCAGCTTCGCGATCACGCACAGCATAGCCGGGTCACTCCCACTCCACAGTGGCAGGCGGCTTGCTCGTGATATCGTAGACGACGCGGCTGACGGCGCGGACTTCGTTTGTGATGCGGGAGCTGGCGCGCTCCAAGACCTCGTAGGGCAGTCTTGCCCAGTCGGCGGTCATGAAATCGTCCGTTGTGACGGCGCGGAGCGCGACGGTGTAGCCATAGGTGCGCGCGTCGCCCATAACGCCGACACTGCGGCCGTTCGTGAGCACGGCGAAATACTGGCTCGCGACGCGGTCCTGCCCGCCCTTCGCCATCTCCTCGCGGAAAATGGCGTCCGTCTCGCGCAGGATATCGAGCTTTTCGGGCGTGATCTCGCCCAGAATGCGGATGGCGAGACCGGGACCGGGGAAGGGCTGGCGCATCACGAGATAGTCCGGCAGACCCAGCTCGCGGCCGAGCTGGCGCACCTCGTCCTTGAAGAGCAGGCGCAGCGGCTCCACGATCTCCTTGAAGTCCACATAGTCCGGCAGACCGCCGACATTGTGGTGGCTCTTGATGACGGCGCTCGCGCCGAGTCCGGACTCGATGACGTCCGGGTAAATGGTGCCCTGCGCGAGGTAATCGACTTTGCCGAGCTTTTTGCTCTCCGCCTCGAAGACGCGGATGAACTCCTCGCCGATGATCTTGCGCTTGCGCTCCGGCTCGGTGACGCCGGCGAGCTTTCCGAGGAAGCGCTCCGCCGCGTTCACGCGGATGAAGCGGATGTTCCAGCGGGAGAACGCCGCCTCGACCTCGTCGCCCTCGTTTTTGCGCATCAGACCGTGGTCGACGAACACGCAGGTGAGCTGGCTGCCGATCGCCTCGGCAAGCAGCGCGGCGCAGACGGAGGAGTCCACGCCGCCGCTCAGCGCGAGGAGAACCTTGCCGTCCCCGATCTGCTCGCGCAGCGCGGCGACCGCGGTCTTGCAGTAGCTCTCCATGGTCCAGCCGCCGCGGCAGCGGCAGATCTCGAACAAAAAGTTATGCAGCAGCCGCCCGCCAAACTCCGTGTGGGTCACTTCGGGGTGGAACTGCACGCCGTAGAGCCGGCGCGCGGCGTTTTCCATCGCGGCGCAGGGGCAGCTCGCGGTCTTTGCGACAACGGCGAAGCCCGCCGGGACCGTGCGCACATAGTCCGTGTGGCTCATCCAGCAGACGCTCTCCGCCGGAATGTCGCGCAGGAGCGGGCTGTCCGCGGTTTTTTCCAGCGTGACCTTGCCGTATTCGCTGATGCTGCCGGCGGAGCAGATCTCGCCGCCCGCCATCCACGCCATCAGCTGGTGGCCGTAGCAGATGCCGAGCACCGGCACGCCGAGGTCCAGAATGTCGGGGTCAAAATGGGGCGAGGTTTCGTCATAGACGCTGTTGGGACCGCCGGTGAAGATAATGCCGGCATAGCCCTCGGCACGGATCTCCTCCAGCGTGATCTTGTCGTAGCCACGGACCTCCGCGAAGACGTGCTGCTCGCGGACGCGGCGGGCGATGAGCTGGTTATACTGCCCGCCGAAGTCCAGCACAAGAATTTTTTCCATAGTATATCGTTCTCCCTCTCGGTGAAAAAGTTCAGACGGTAATCTCGGTCTCCGCGCGCTCCACGCCCGCGAGCAGCGGGCGCAGGGTCGCCAGAAAAGCGTCCACCTGCTCGGCGCAGCGGCCGGCATAATCTTCCGGGCGGAGCGTTTCGCGCAGCTCGGCCTCCGTGAGCCCAAGCTCCGGCTCCGCGGCGAGCCGCTCGACGAGGTCGCAGCGCTCGCCCTGCTTCATCCGGGCGGTCGCCTCCATGGAGCAGCGGCGGATGATCTCATGGAGCTTCTGGCGGTCTCCCCCGCGCTTTACGCCCTCCATCATGATGTTCTCGGTGGCGAGGAAGGGCAGATAATCCTCCACGGCGCGGGCGATGACGCGCTCGTTGACGCGCAGTCCCCCGGCGACGTTCTGGACCAGCCGGAGCACCGCGTCCGCGCAGAGGAACGCCTCCGGCAGCGCGATGCGGCGGTTCGCCGAATCGTCCAGCGTGCGTTCGAGCCACTGGCTCGACGCGGTCATCGCGGCGTTCTGGGCGTCCGCCATCAGGTAGCGCGCGAGCGAGCAGATGCGCTCGCAGCGCATGGGGTTGCGCTTATACGCCATGGCGGACGAGCCGATCTGGTGCTCCTCAAAGGGCTCGTCGATCTGGCGGTCATGCTGGAGCAGGCGGATATCGGACGCGAAGCGGTAAGCGCTCTGCGCGATGGCGGAGAGGCAGCTTAAAATGCGGCTGTCCGTCTTGCGCGGATAGGTCTGGCCGCAGACATCGTAGCAGCGGGCAAAGCCGAACTCCGCAGCGATGCGGCGGTTCATCCCGTCGATCTTCGCGCTGTCCCCGGCGAAGAGGTCGAGGAAGCTCGCCTCCGTGCCCGTCGTGCCGCGGCAGCCGAGGAAGCGGAGTGTGTCCAGCACGAAATCGAGCTCCTCTACGTCGCTGCGCAGGTCCTGCATCCAGAGCGTCGCGCGCTTGCCGACCGTGACGGGCTGGGCGGGCTGATAATGCGTGTAGCCGAGCGTCGGCGTCGATTTCCAGCGCTCGGCGAAATCCGCGAGCGCGGCGAGCGCCTTCAGCAGTTCCCCGCGGAGATAGCGCAGCCCCTCGCGGTAGAGGATGAGGTCCGCGTTGTCGGTCACATAGCAGCTCGTCGCGCCGAGGTGGATGATCCCCGCCGCGCTGGGGGCGGCGAGACCGTAGGCGTAGACATGCGCCATCACATCATGGCGCACCTCGCGCTCGCGCGCGGCGGCGGCTTCAAAGTCGATATCGGTGATATGCGCTTCAAGCTCCGCGACCTGCTCCGGCGTGATCGGAAGCCCGAGCGCGCTCTCCGCGCGCGCCAGCGCGGTCCACAGGCGGCGCCACGTCTCGATGCGCGTCCGCTGGGAAAAGAGGCGGAGCATAGTCTCCGAGGCGTAGCGGCTCGCGAGCGGGGACTGATAAGTATCGTTAGCGTTTGCCATTTTTCTCCGCGCCTCACTCAACCGTAACGGATTTCGCGAGGTTTTTCGGCTTGTCGATGTCGCAGCCGTTTTCCTTCGCGGTGTAATAAGCGAGCAGCTGCATCGGCACGACGGCGAGCGCCGCGGCGAAGAGCGTGTTCACGCGCGGGATGAAGATGGTGTCGTCCGCCTGTGCAACGACGCGGCGGTCGCCCTGAAACGCCACGGCGAGCACGCGCGCGCCGCGCGCCTTGACCTCGATGACGTTGCTGAGCGTTTTGTCGAGAAGCTGCTCATTGCAGCAGAGGGCGACGACGGGCGTGCCCTCGTCGATGAGGGCGATGGTGCCGTGCTTGAGCTCGCCCGCGGCGTAAGCCTCCGCGTGGATATAGGATATCTCCTTCATCTTGAGCGCGCCCTCGAGCGCGACCGCCCAGTCGGTGTTTCTGCCGAGGAAGAAGATGGAGTCCGCCCCGGCGAGCGTCTTCGCCGTCTCCGGCAGGGCGTGGTTGAGGTCGATCGCCTCCTGAAGCTTCTTCGGGAGGGAACCAAGGTCCGCGAGCAGCGCGGCGCAGCGCGCTTCGTCCATAAGTCCGAGCTTCCGTCCGGCATAGAGCGCGAAGAGATAGAGCACGGCGAGCTGGGTCGTATAGCCCTTCGTCGTCGCGACGGCGATCTCCGGGCCTGCCCAGGTATAGAGCACATTATCCGCCTGCCGCGCGATGGTGCTGCCGACGACGTTCACGATCGCGAGCGTCCGCGCGCCGCGGGCGGCGCACTCGCGCATCGCGGCGATGGTGTCCGCCGTCTCGCCGGACTGGGAGAGCACGATGAGCAGCGTGTGGGAGTCGATGAGCGGGTCGGAATAGCGCAGCTCGCTCGCGAGCTCCACCTGCACGGGGATGCGGCAGAGCGCTTCGATGGCGTATTTGCCGGAGCAGCCGGCGTAATACGCCGAGCCGCAGGCGGTGATGACGATCTTGCGGATATCCCGCAGCTCCTCGGCGCTCATCGCAAAGTCGTCCAGCACGATCTCGCCGTTCTTGATGCGCGGCGCGAGCGCCGCCTTGACGGCGCGGGGCTGCTCCATGATCTCCTTGAGCATGAAATGCTCATAGCCGCCCTTCTCGGCGGCTTCGATATCCCATGTGATGCGGCTGACGGTCTTGTGCACCTCGCGGCCCGTGCAGTCATAGACGCGGAAGGAATCCGGCGTCAGCTCGGCGACCTCGCCGTCGTCCAGATAGACGGCGTTTTTCGTGTGGGACACGAGCGCCGTAACGTCCGAGGCGAAGAACATCTCCCCCGCGCCGACGCCCAGAATGAGCGGGCTGTGCTCGCGCACGGCGAAGAGCGTCTCCGGCTTGTCGGCGCAGAGAATGCCGAGCGCATAAGAGCCTTCCAGCCGTGCTGCGGTGCGCAGCACGGCTGTTTTGAGGTCGCCGAGGTCATGGTAGTACATCTCGATGAGATGCACCACGACCTCCGTGTCCGTTTCGGAAGAGAACTGCTTGCCGTGTCCGGCAAGGAATTCCTTCAGCGCCAGATAGTTTTCAATGATGCCGTTATGCACGAGCGCAATGCGACCCCCGGCAATATGCGGGTGCGCATTGGCAACAACCGGTCCTCCGTGCGTCGCCCACCGAGTATGAGCAATGCCCAGTGTGCCGTGCAAACCTGTTTCCTGAACCTGTCGGCACAAATCATTCACACGCTTGACCGTTCGTACACGATCAATCTTTCCGGCCTCACAGACGGCAATCCCGCAACTATCGTATCCGCGATACTCCAAGCGGCGCA
>CALJDB010000064.1 GCA_938023775.1 uncultured Clostridia bacterium | reverse complement strand
CCGTCCTCGCGCCGGTTCTGACCCCCTATAACTACGCGGAATTCAACCTTGCGGAGAAAAATCAGATGCCCAGCGCGGCACACTGGTGCGGCACGGACAACTACGGCCGCGACATTCTGACCCGTCTGCTCGTCGGCACACGTTATTCCCTCGGCATCGGGCTTGGCGCGGTCGCGCTCGGACTGGTGTTCGGCGTTATTCTGGGCTGTCTCGCCGGCTATTTCGGCGGCTGGGTGGAGGAGCTCATCATGCGCTTCGGCGATCTGATGCAGGCGATCCCGTCCATGCTGCTCGCCGTCATCATCTCCATCGTCCTCGGCACCGGCTTCGGCGAGACAATTATCGCCCTCGGCATCGGGCGCATTACGCTCAACAGCCGTCTCGTCCGCGCCCAGTTTTTGAGCCAGCGCAAGCTCGAATATGTCGAGGCGGCGCAGGCGACGAACTGCTCCAAAGCCAAGCTGATGTTCGTCCACATTCTGCCGAACACGATCTCCCCGCTGATCGTCTCGTCCACGATGGGCGTCGGCGGCACGATCATGATGGCGGCGAACCTCAGCTTCATCAACCTCGGCGTTCGCCCGCCCTCCCCGGAGTGGGGCGCGATGATCTCCGAGGCGAACACCGTCATCCGCCACTACCCCTATCAGATATTGTTCCCCGGCCTGTTTATGGCGATCTTTGTGCTTGCGCTGAACCTCTTCGGAGACGGTCTGCGCGACGCGCTGGACCCCAAGCTGAAAAACTGAGAAAGGAGAGAAAACGCAATGAACGAATCGACCGAAAGAAGCGCCCTTCTCTCCGTCCGCGACCTTGTCGTGGAATACACCTCCGGCAAGGAGGTCATTCAGGCGGTGAACGGCGTGAGCTTTGAGCTCGAACGCGGCAAGACCCTCGGTCTCGTGGGCGAGACCGGCGCGGGCAAAACCACCATCGCAAAATCCATCCTGCGCATCCTGCCGAATCCGCCCGCCCGCGTCCGCGGCGGCGAGATTTGGTTTGAGGGACAGGACCTGCTGACCGCCTCGGAGCACGAGATGCGCCATATCCGCGGCAAGCGGATATCCATGGTCTTCCAGGATCCGATGACCGCGCTGAACCCCACCATGCGCGTCGGCGATCAGATTGCGGACGGTATCCGCAAGCACGCCGGCTGCTCGCTCCATGAAGCGCGCCACCGCGCCGCCGCGATGCTCGAGATGGTCGGCATTCCCCGTGGCCGCAGCCGCGACTATCCCCACCAGTTCTCCGGCGGCATGAAGCAGCGCGTCGTCATCGCCATCGCACTCGCCTGCGCGCCGGACCTGCTCCTCGCCGACGAGCCCACCAGCGCGCTCGACGTCACCATTCAGGCGCAGGTGCTCGACATGATCGCAACGCTGAAGGCGCAGCAGGGCACCAGCATGATCCTGATCACCCACGACCTCGGCGTCGTGGCGGAGACCTGCGACTGCGTCGCGGTCATTTACGCCGGCGAGATCGTCGAATACGGCGACAAATTCGAGATCTTCGACCACCCGACCCACCCCTACACGCTCGGACTGTTCGGCTCGCTGCCGCACATGGCGAAGGGCGAGAAGCGCCTCCACCCCATTGCGGGCATGATGCCGAACCCGGCGCATCTGCCGGAGGGCTGCAAGTTCCACCCCCGCTGTCCCTATGCGACGGAGGAGTGCAAAACCGGCGCCGTAGAGCTTGAGGACCTCGGCGGGACCCACACCTGCCGCTGCCGCCGCGTCCGCGAGCTGGCGGAGAAGAAGGAGGGCTGAGTCAGAATGTCTGCACTTGTTGAGATCAAGGGTCTCAAAAAATATTTCGACGTGTCCGGCGGGCTGCTGCACGCTGTTGACGACGTCAACATGCGCTTTGAAGAGGGCACGACGATGGGCGTCGTCGGCGAATCGGGCTGCGGCAAGAGCACGCTCGGGCGCACGATCATCCATCTGCTCGAGCCCACCGGCGGTCAGATCCTCTATCAGGGCCGCGACATCACGAAGGTCTCCCCGCGCGAGCTCACGAAGCTGCGCGAGGACCTCCAGATCATCTTTCAGGACCCGTTTTCCTCGCTGAACCCGCGCTTTACCGTTGAGGACACGCTGAGCGAGGTGCTGCTCCGCTCCGGCGGCGCGACAAAGGCAACGCTGGACACCAAGATCATCGAGCTTATGGACCTCGTCGGCATTGCGCGCCGGCTGCGCATGGCTTACCCCCACGAGATGGACGGCGGACGCCGCCAGCGCGTCGCCGTCGGCCGCGCGCTCGCCATGAATCCGAAGTTCATCGTCTGCGACGAGCCGGTATCCGCGCTCGACGTCTCCATTCAGGCGCAGGTCCTGAATCTTTTGCAGGACCTTCAGGAGGAGTATAAGCTGACGTATATGTTCGTCACGCATGACCTCTCCGTCGTGCGCTTCATCTCGCGCGACATCTCGGTCATGTATCTCGGTCAGCTCGTGGAGACAAGCGAATCCGACGAGCTCTTTGAGCACCCGCTCCATCCCTATACACAGGCGCTGCTGAGCGCAATCCCGTCCGTGGACGTCCACCACAAGAAAGAACGCATCCTGCTCCGCGGCGAGATCTCGAACCCCGTGAACCCCAAGCCCGGCTGCCGCTTCGCCGCCCGCTGCCCCTTCGCGGCGGAGGCGTGCAATGCGCCGCAGCAGCTTGAGGAGGTCAAGCCGGGACACTTCGTGTCCTGCTGTAGAGTCAGGGAAATAAACGAAGCTATATAAACCGAATCATCCGGGGCGGATGGACTCGTCCGCCCCGGTGTTTTCGGTTTTATCGGACAAGAACAGGAGTAAATTATGAAAAACGGCCTTCTGAACGAGGCAAATGCGCTCGCTCCAGAGATCACGGAAAACCGCCGCTCGATTCACCGCCTCGCCGAGGTCGGGCTGGAGACGCCGCGGACGGCGGCGTTTATCATGGAGCGCCTGCGCGAGAGCGGCATTGAGCCCCGGCGCAGCGGCAAAAGCGGCGTCACCGCCGTGATCGGCGCGGGCGCGCCCTGCATCCTGCTGCGCGCGGACATGGACGCGCTGCCCATGCGGGAGGAGAGCGGTCTGCCCTTCGCCGCGGAAAACGGCAATTGCCACGCCTGCGGTCACGACTGCCACCCCGCTATGCTGCTCGGCGCGGCAAAGCTGCTGAAAGCGCACGAGTCCGAGCTGCGCGGCACGGTGAAGCTGATGTTCCAGCCCGGCGAGGAGGTCGGGCTCGGCGCGGCGGATATGCTCGCCGACGGACTGCTCACGGACCCCAAGGTGGACGCCGCGCTCGCGCTGCACACCTCGGTGCTGATGCCCGGCTCGCGCACGGGGACGCTGCGCTGCATCCGCGGGCAGTACGGCCGCGTTGTCGGCGGCGTGACGATCCGCATCCGGGGGCGCAGCGCCCACGGCGCGGCGAGCTGGCGCGGCGTCGACGCGCTGACCGTCGCATCCATGCTCAACCTCGCGTTCCAGTCCGTGATCGCGCGCGAGGTGCCGAGCGACGAGGCGGACATCATCCTGACCGGCACGATGGCGGGCGGCACGACCGCGAACTCCGTCGCGGGCGAGGCGCTTCTGGGCGTCACGCTCCGCGCGCCGGATCGGGAAAAATGGGACTTCCTCCTCTCCCGCGTAGAGGAGATCACACGGCACGTCGCCGCGGCGTTCCGCGCGGAGGCGGAGGTCACGCACGACCACTGCCTCGGCGCGCCCTACAACGACCCAGCGCTGACCGAACGCTTCGCGGCTTGGGCGGCGGAGACGATCGGCGCGGAGCATGTGGAGCTCACGGACCGCAGCTTCGGCGCGGGAGACGACTTTTATCATGTGACGGACGCCGTTCCCGGCGCGCTGCTGAACCTCGGCTTCGGCTCGCGCGAGGAGGGCTTCCAGTTTGGCGGACACAATCCGCATGTGGTCTATAACGAGGCGGCGCTGCCCGTCGGCGCGGCGGTGTTCGCCGCGCTCGCGATGCGCTGGCTGGAGGAAAACGGGAGGTAAGTGCAAATGGCAATCTTGGAGGCTATCACAAAATACGGCGCGGTGCGCGGCGTTCCGGGCGACCGGGGCGGGGATTACAGCGTGTTCCGCGGCGTGCCCTATGCCGCGCCGCCGGTCGGCGCGCGGCGCTTTGCGCCCCCGGCGGAGCCGGAGGCTTGGTCCGGCGTGCGCGATTGCAGCGCCTTTTCCGCCGCGCCCTATCAGAAGCGCAAGGACGGCGGGGACTATCCCGTCAGCGAGGACTGCCTTTATCTGAACGTTTACACCCCGGCACGGAGCGCCGGCGAGTCGCTGCCGGTCATGTTCTGGATCTACGGCGGCGTATTCCAGTTCGGTTACGGCCACGAGCCGACCTACGACGGCGCGGCGCTCTGCGCCGAGGGCTGCATCCTCGTCACGATCAATTACCGCGTCAACATTTTCGGCTTTTTCAACACGCCGGAGCTGGAGGCGCGCAACGGCGGGGCTTATAACTTCGGTATTTTGGACCAGATCGCGGCGCTGCGCTGGGTGCAGGAGAACATCGCCGCCTTCGGCGGCGATCCGTCGCGCGTTATGATCTTCGGGCAGTCCGCCGGCGGCGTTTCCACGCGCATCCAGCTCGCCTGCCCGCTCTCCCGCGGGCTGTTCAGCCGCGCTGCCGCCCATTCCGGCGGCGGTCTGAACGAGGCGGACCTCGTCCGCCCCAAGGCGGAGTTCACGAAGCTCTGCACCGATGCGCTCGACTATCTCGGCTGGACGACGGACGACGCCCTGCGCGCCGAGCCGGGTGAACTGCTGGACAAGATGACTGCCGCCGTGGAGGCGACGATCCCGGAGCGCGACCTTGCGTATTTCCAGCCCTTTATCGACGGCAGCACGGTCGTCGACGTCCCCGGCGTGCAGCTCTGGCGCGGGGAATACCCGCAGGACGTCGCCGTTCTGTGCGGCAGCGTGGCGGGTGACTCGTGGATGTTCACGCGCAAGGTGCGCGCCGAGCTCGGCGAAAACACCGCCTATCTCCGCGCCTTTGCCTACTCCCCCGGCGTCGCGTGGGCGCGGCATAACGCCGCGCACGGCTTCGCGCCGATCCGCGCTTATTACATGGACCGCCCGCAGCCGCCGCGCGAGCACGCCTACTGGTCCCACGGCGCGCCGCCCTTCGGCAGCGAGACGCCCCATGCCGCAGAACTGCCCTACATTTTCGGCACGATGACGGACGAGCGCTTCACGAACTATGACTATGCACTGGCGAGGCTCCTCCGCGCATACTGGACGAATTTCGCCAAAACCGGCGACCCGAACGGTCCGGGGCTGCCCGCGTGGCCCCTCTTCACGGAGGAAACCCCGCTCGCGATGCACTTCGGACCGACGGAGAGCCGCGCGGAGGACCTCATCGCCTCCCCCGACGAGGCGGAGGTCATCGCCTTCTGCGAGGAGCAGCCGGGCATGACGGTGAAATTCAAATGAGAGATTGCCTTCGGCAACCTCTCATTTGAAGGGGATGCAGCCCGCCGCAGCGCACGCCCCGTAGGGGCGCACGTTTGCGGGCTGAGCGGAATTTTTGGCGACGTACACGCCGCCAAAAATGATTGGATTAATTTGCGCCTGCAGGCGCAAACTCTGCGAGGCTTTTTTCTTAAAACTATGCTATACTTGCTATACTCTCTTGAAAGGATCGAGACTGCTTATGAAACCTGAGATCTATGACCTGCGGAGCGCGATTGAGGCGCTTCGGGGGGTGCCGGGGCAGCTTTTGGAGATCGCGGACCGGCAGGTGGACACGCGCGCGGAGATCGCGGGCGTTTACCGCCGCGTCGGTGCGCGCGGCACGCTGAAGCGCCCGACGAAGCTGGGACCTATGATGCTTTTCCGCGACGTTGCCGGTTTTCCGGACGCCAGCATCGCCATCGGCGTGCTCGCGAGCCGCGAGCGCATCGGTCATCTGCTCGGCACGGACCCGGACAGGCTCGGCTGGTTTTATCTGGACGCGCTGAAAAACCCCATCCCGCCCGTCGTGATCGAAAACGGCGCGGCGGCGTGTCAGGAGGAGGTCTACCTCGCCTCCGACCCGGACTTTGATCTGCGCAAGATCCTGCCCGCCACGATGACGACCGAGCGCGACGGCGGGCACTACGTCACCATGGGTCTCTGCTACGCCCACGACCCGGACGACCCGTCGTGCGCCAACGCCGCGATCCACCGCATGAGTATCCAGGGCCGCGACGAGATGGCGATCGGCTTCGGCGGCTACCGCCACATGGGTGTTTTCAAGGACAAGGCGTTCCGGCAGGGGCGGACGCTGCCCATTTCCGTCTCCATCGGGCTGGACCCGGCGATCTATCTCGCGTCCTGCTTCGAGCCGCCCACGACGCCGCTGGGCTTTGACGAGCTGACCGTCGCCGGTGCGATGCGCTCCCGCGCCGTGGAACTCACACGCTGCCGCAGCATTGACGGCTACTGCATCGCGAACGCCGAGTTCGTCATCGAGGGCGAGCTGCTCCCTGACCGCACGGTCTCGGAGGATTCCACGACCGGCAGCGGCTTCGCCATCCCGGAGTTCGCGGGCTACGCGAGCGCCGCGCGCGTGCAGCCCGTGCTGAAGGTGCGCGCCGTCACCTGCCGCCATAAGCCGATCTTTCAGGTCTGCATCGGCGCGAGCGAGGAGCACGTCACCATGTCCGGTCTCCCGACCGAGGCGGCGCTGCTCGCCCAGCTCGACCGCGCGATGCCCGGCAAGGTCGTGAACGCTTACTGTCCGCCGAGCGGCGGCGGGAAGCTGAACGGCATTCTGCAATTCAGGAAATCCACCCCACAGGATGAGGGCAAGCAGCGGCAGGCGGCGCTCCTTGCGCTCGGCACCGCGCCGGAGATGAAAAATCTCGTCCTCGTGGACGACGATGTGGACATTTTCGACCCCTACGATGTCGAGTGGGCGCTGACAACGCGCTTCCGCCCAGACAAGGACCTCGTGACCGTCCCCGGCGTCCGCTGCCACATCGGCGACCCGACGCAGAAAAAGTTCTTCGACCCCGACCTCTGGGACAACGGCATCGCCTATAAAGCCATCTACGACGCCACCGTCCCCTTCCCCCTCCGCGACAAGTTCGTCCGCGCGGAGTATCGGGAGGTCGACAAGGCAAAGTGGGGAGATATTCTGTAAAATAAAGCGCCCGCCGCATCCGCGGCGGGCGCGCTGCGCTTCCGCTCGCCGGAAAGCGTTTGCTTTTTTTGCCGTGCGTGTTAGACTGAAGCTGCCATCGGCTGGCAAGGAAAAAGAACGGAGGCAAAACAACGATGCCCGACAACAGCGTTGAAAATCCGAATATCGCCCAAAAACGCAGCGTCATTGCCGCGTATCTCTGCGAAAAATATGACCCGGACTTTCTGATCGTCTACGGCTCCTTTGCCGACGGCAGCGCGGGTTTGAGCAGCGATTTCGACGCGCTGCTGGGCTATGACGGACCGGCGAAGCACGACGACGCCGTCGTGGACGGCACAGAGCTGGACGTGTTCTGTTATCCAGTCTCGGATTTTGACGCGGACTTTGACCCGCGGGACTTTTTGCAGGTGTTCGACGGAGAGCTCCTGCGCGACCGCAGCGGCCGCGGGGAGCGACTGCGCCGGCGCGTGCTGGACCATATCGCCGCCGCGCCGAAAAAGACGGCGGAGGAAAATGCCGACGCCGTCAGCTGGTGCGAAAAGATGCTCCAGCGCACCGCACGGGGCGACGCGGAGGGCTTTTACCGTTGGAACTGGCTGCTGACGGAGAGTCTGGAGATCTGCTTCGACCTGCTCGGCGAGTATTACTACGGACCGAAAAAGTCCCTGCGCCGCTTAGAGCGCGAGCACCCGGCGCTTTTTGCGCTTTACGCCGCCGCCCTGCGCTCGATGGACCCCGCCGCCCTCCGCAGCTGGATCGCGGCGCTTCGCCCGCTGCTGGATCAGGAATAGAAAAAGCGCCCATACGGGCGCTTTTTTCATTTCTTCTTTTCGGGCAGGATCTCGATGCGCGAGATCATGTCGCCGTTGATGAGCTTTGCGGTGTTTTTATACTCCACGCGGATCCAGTTGCCTTCCACGGCGGTGATCACGCCGGTGCTGCCGCTGATGTCGCCGAGCATGACGACGGCGCAGCGTTTGCCGATGAATTCCTGAAGCAGCTCTGTTGGCATTTTGCCTTTCCTCCCTTCGCGTTTTCGCTGGATAATGCGCCGGACGGCGCCGTTCCGCATCACGGCGGCCCAGAGCAGGATGAGCGCAACAATAATGACAAAATAGCTTGTTTCGATGCCTCGCCGCCCCCTTTCAGAATTGCAGCAGCGCGGCGGAGCCGTCGTCGCTGCCCTTTTCGATGCTGCGGACGAGCGCGGTGTAGCTATAGGTCTCGCTGACCTGAACGGTCACGCGGTCGCCGGTCTTTCTGCCGAGCAGAACGCGACCGAGCGGGGACTCCTTGCTGATGAGACCGTTCAGCGGGTCGCAGCGCACGGTGGTGACGACCTGCACGGTCTGGGTCTCGTCATCGTCCTCGATGTAGAGCTCGACGCGGTCATAGAGCCCGACCTCGTCCGCGGCGGAGCGGTCCTCGATCACCTTCGCGGAGGCGATCATGCGCTCTAAGTAGCGGATGCGGCTTTTATTGCGGTTCTGCGCCTGCTTCGCCGCCTTGTATTCATAGTTCTCGCTGAGGTCGCCGAAGGCGCGGGTGCGCTTGACCTCCTCGATGAGCTCCGGCATCAGCTTCAGCCGCCGCTCGTCGAGCTCCTGCTGCATTTTTTCGAGGTCCATCCTCGTCAGCTCGTCGTGCATTCCAAACACCTCGTTTTCCTGCCCTCATTATAGCGCGCCGCGCGGCGTTTTTCAATAAAAAAACGGCTGTTCCGCTTTGGAACAGCCGTTTTTATTTCAGTTATTTCACCGGGAAGCGGAGGCTCAGACGAGCTCCAGAACCGCCATCTCGGCGGCGTCGCCGCGGCGGGGTCCGATGCGGGTCACGCGGGTGTAACCACCCTCGCGCTCGGCATACTTGGCGGCGGTCTCGTCAAAGAGC
>CALJDB010000063.1 GCA_938023775.1 uncultured Clostridia bacterium | reverse complement strand
CCTTCAACACCTCTCTGATGCCCACCACCGGCTCCATGCCCGGCATCAAGGCGTTCACCGCCGCGGTGTTCGGCGGCATCGGCTCCATCCCCGGCGCGATGCTCGGCGGCATATTGCTCGGCGTCATCGAGCAGATGAGCAAGACCTATATCTCCACGCTCTGGGCGGATGCCATCGTCTTCGGCGTGCTGGTCCTCGTGCTGGTCCTCAAGCCCACCGGACTGCTGGGCAAGAAGATCAGCGAAAAGGTCTGAGAGGAGGCGCAGGGAATGAAAAAGAAAAAAGTCAACGGAAGCATCCTGACCTTCGCGCTCGTCGCCGCGGCTTACGTCGTCGTCGGCTGGCTGCTCTATACGGGCGGCGTCTCGCGCCAGATCTCCAACATGCTGATCCCCATCTCGGTCTATATCGTGCTGGCGGTGTCGCTGAACCTCGTCGTCGGTCTTCTGGGCGAGCTTTCCCTGGGTCACGCGGGCTTTATGTCCGTCGGGCTCTTCTCCGGCTGCCTCGTGTCCATCGCGCTCGTGAACGTGCTTCCGATGCCGGTGCGCCTGCCGCTCTCCATGATTGCGGGCGGTCTCGTCGCCGCCGTGTTCGGCTTCATCGTCGGTCTTCCGGCGCTGCGTCTGAAGGGCGACTATCTCGCCATCGTGACCCTCGCCTGCGGTGAGATCATCAAAAACGTCATCACGAACCTCGACTTCACCGGCGGCGCGCTCGGACTCAATACCGGCGCGATTTACTCCAACGCCAAAACGCTGCTGCCCTACGCCGCCATCCTCGTGCTGCTGACGGCGGTCGTCATGATGAACCTCAAAAAATCGCGCCACGGCCGCGCGATCATGGCGATCCGCGATAACCGCATCGCCGCCGAGAGCGTCGGCATCAACGTCACGCGCTATAAGCTGACGGTGTTTATGTTAGCGGCGTTCTTCGCCGGCGCGGCGGGTACGCTTTACGGCCACTTCTTCGCCAACGTCAAGGCGGCAAGCTTTGACTACAACATGTCCATCGAGATCCTCGTCATCGTGGTCCTCGGCGGCATGGGCAGCGTCCCCGGCTCCATCATCGCCGCCATCGTCCTGACCGCTCTGCCGGAGGCGATGCGCGAATTTGCCGATTACCGCATGCTGCTCTACGCCATCGTGCTCGTGCTCGTCATGCTCGCCACGAACAGTCCGAGCGTGCGCGAATTTTTCGCCCGCATCCACCCGGCGGCGCTGCTCCGCCGCGCCTTTGGCGGAAAGAGGAAGGAGGAGACCTGAAAAATGGCACAGAAAACCAAGCTCGTTCCCGTCCCGCGCGACATCGCGCTGCTCCCGGAGCGCGACGCGGACATGTCTCCCGTGCTTGAATGCGTCAATCTCGGCATCACCTTCGGCGGTCTGAAGGCGGTCGAGGACTTCAACATCACCATCGGTCGCACGGAGATCGCCGGGCTCATCGGACCCAACGGCGCCGGCAAAACCACGATCTTCAATCTGCTCACCAAGGTCTATCAGCCGACCCACGGCACGATACTGCTCGACGGCAAGGACATCCACGGTCTCACGACCACGCAGGTCAACCGCGCGGGCATCGCCCGCACCTTCCAGAACATCCGTCTTTTCAACAACCTCACCGTGGAGGAGAACATCACCGTCGCGATGGGCGGCGAGATCCGCTACGGCATGCCGACGGGCATTTTCCGCCTGCCGGGCTTCTGGCGCGGCGAGCGCGTCGCGCACGAGCGCGCGATGGAGCTGCTCAGCATCTTCCACATGGAGCATTACGCCGCGGACCGCGCCGGCTCCCTCCCCTACGGCGCCCAGCGCCGCCTTGAGATCCTGCGCGCGCTCGCGACGAACCCCTGCCTGCTGCTGCTCGACGAGCCCGCCGCCGGCATGAACCCCAGCGAGACCGCGGAGCTGATGGAAAACATCTGCTCCATCCGCGACACCTTCAAGATCGCGGTGCTGCTCATCGAGCACGATATGAACCTCGTCATGAACATCTGCGAGGGCATCGCCGTGCTGAACTTCGGCCGCATCATCTGCAAGGGCTCCGCCGCGGACATCCAGAACGACCCGCAGGTCATCGAGGCTTACCTCGGCAAGAAAAAGGAGGCGCAGGCATGAGCGAAATGCTGAAGGTCACAGACCTGAATGTTTTCTACGGAAGCATCCACGCCGTGAAGGGCGTGTCCTTCCACGTCGACGCCGGCGAGGTCGTGACGCTCATCGGCGCGAACGGCGCGGGCAAATCCACCGTGCTGAACACCGTTTCCGGTCTGCTCCACCCGCGCAGCGGCAGCGTGAGCTTCGAGGGGCAGGACCTCCACGCCGTCCCGCCGGACAAGATCGTCGCCCGTGGTCTCGCGCAGGTCCCGGAGGGCAGACATGTCTTTCTCCAGATGACCGTTGAGGAAAACCTTGAGCTCGGCGCATACACCCAGCCCGGCTCCACCGTGGGTCCCGGCATTGCGGACGTCTACGCGCGCTTTCCGCGCCTGAAAGAGCGCCGCAGGCAGATCGCCGGAACGCTCTCCGGCGGCGAGCAGCAGATGCTCGCGATGGGCAGAGCGCTTATGAGCCGCCCGAAGCTGCTGATGCTCGACGAGCCCTCCATGGGTCTCGCGCCCATTCTGGTCGAGCAGATCTTCGACATCATCCGCGAGCTGCACGCCG
>CALJDB010000062.1 GCA_938023775.1 uncultured Clostridia bacterium | reverse complement strand
CGCCTTTGCTTACTTTCCCCGCAGGGGGAAAGTAAGTCGCGTCCCGCGGGCGCGAAACTTATTAAATCTTAGCGCCGTGCGCGGCGCGAAACCTATTTTATCTCCCCGCCCGCAGACGCTTTCAAATTTTCAACTCTCCCAGACAGGACCGTCCGCGGCACCGCTCTCTCCCAGAATGGCACGGTAAAAATTGACATCCGTAACGGTCATATAAGGCCGGGTATAGATGCTGACAAAGGGAACGGCGCTGAGGAGGCTCCAGCCGAGGAAGCTGAGGTCCAGCACGAAAAGCTCGCCCTTGTGTCCATAAGTCAGGTCCTTGCTCTCGCGGATACATTGCAGCGCGCCCTTGCTCGGATCGTCGAGCAGGATATAGAGCGCAAAGCGGTAGCGATAGCCCGCGATGATGCCCGGCACGATGAGCAGCAGGGACCATAGGAACACGAAGATCGCCATCAGAATCTCCAGCCAGATCACGCGGAAGAAGAGCCCGAAGCCGTCGAACAGCGTGCCCGCCGTGGCAGGCAGGCGGCGCGCCACGTTCAGGCAGACGAGCGCGAAGCCCGCGCCGAGAACCATCTCCATCAGATTGATTGCAATGCGCAGCAGCGTGACAGCCACGCCGGGCGTGCCGAGCTGGGACGCGATGCGCAGGAGCTCCTCCTCGCTCATCATCCCGGAGCTGATCGCGATCAGCTGGTCCACCGTGATCCCCGGAAGCTGGAGCCGCAGACCCAGCGAGCCAAGGACATAGAGAATGACGGCGTAGATCATCGCCATCAGGTAGATGCTCGGACGGTGCTCGCGCATGGCGAGGCGCGCCTCCGCCTTCATTTGCTTGCGGTCGATCGTCATAAAAATCTTTCCCTCACTTTCCCGATTTTTTGAAGTCCTCCGCGGCGGCAAGCTGCTCCGCCGCAGCGCGCAGGGTGGTCTCCGTAACCTTGTCGCCGCCGTAGAGCCGCGCGAGCTCGCGCAGACGGCCTTCGCGGTCCAGCGGCGTCACGGTCGTGTAAGTCCGCCCCGCCTTTTCCGCCTTGCTGATGGAAAAATGCGTGTCCGCCATCGCGGCAATTTGGGGCAGATGAGTGATGCAGAGCACTTGACGGCTGCGGCTGAGCTCGCCCATTTTTTCCGCGACGCGCTGCGCCGCGACCCCGGAGACGCCGGTGTCGATCTCGTCGAAGACCATGCTCTGCACCCGGTCGTGCTCCGCGAAGACGCACTTCATGGCGAGCATAATGCGGCTCAGCTCGCCGCCGGAGGCGATGCGGGCGATGCGACCCGGCGCTTCCCCGGCGTTCGCGCTCATGAGAAAGCGCACGCGGTCGCAGCCCGTGGCGTCGAAGCCGTCCGCGCTCTCGCTCGGCGCGATCTCCACGCAAAAGCGCGCAGAGGGCATGCTGAGATAGCGCAGCTCCGCCTCGATGCGCTTCGCGAGCGCGTCCCCCGCCGCGCGCCGCCGCTCCGTCAGCGTTTTGCCCGCGGCGAGCACGGCGGACCGTGCCCGCGCCAGATCGCGTTCGAGCTGGACGAGCAGATCGTCCGCCGACTCGATCTCCGCAAGCCGCGCGCGGTCGGCGTCCAGCCGCTCGGCGAGCCCGGCCTCATTCGTATTATATTTCCGCTCCAGCCGGCGCAGCAGCGCAAGGCGGCTCTCCACGCGGTCAAATTCCTCCTCGGAGAAATTCAGTGTGGCGCGCAGGTCGCCGATGCGCTCGGCGGCGTCCGTCAGCAGGAAGCGCGCCTCGGAGATGCTCTTCGCCGCCTCCTCCAGCTCCGGCGCCATCGCAGCCGCCGCCGCGGTGAAACGCTCCGCGTCCGCCACGAGACCGAGCGCGCTCTCGTCAGCTTCGTAAAGCGCGCCGTAAGCGCCCTCCAGCGCTTCCGTGAGGCGGACGGCGTTTTTCATAAGCCCCTGCCGGCTCTCCAGCTCCGCCTCCTCGCCGGGGACGAGCTTCGCCTTTTCCAGCTCCTCGATCTCCGCGGAAAGGCGGTCCGTGAGCCGCTCCTTCTCGAGCTCGTCCATCCGGAGCCGGTCCATCTCGCGCTTTACGCCGCGATAAGTCTCGAAAGCTGCGCGGTAAGCGTCCAGCGCCGCCGTCTCCCCGGCGAAGCGGTCCAAATAGTCAAGGTGGCGCGCCTCGTCGAGCAGCTGCCTGCCGTCATTCTGACCATGGATATCGAGCAGCAGCGCGCCGAGCGCGCGGAGCTGCTGGACCGTCACCGCCGCGCCGTTGACGCGGCAGGCGCTCTTGCCATCCGCGCTGATGCGGCGCTGCAAAATGAGCTCCTCCTCCGCGTCGAGGTCGTTCTCCGCGAGCCAGTCGGAAACGTCCACGTCCGTGAACACGGCGTTCACGAGCGCCTTTTCCGCCCCGGCGCGCACGAGCTCGCGCGTCACGCGGCCGCCGAGCACCGCGTCGATGGAGTCGATGACGATGCTTTTGCCCGCGCCGGTCTCGCCGGTCAGAACGTTGAAGCCAGCGCCGAAGGCGATGTCCGCCCGCTCGATGACCGCGATATTTTCAATGTGCAGTTCCGAGATCATAGGCGTCTCCCCGCGCTCAAAGCAGCTTTTCGATTTCGCTGCAGAAGCGCTCCGCAGCGGCGTTGTCCTTCATCGCGACGAAGGCGGTATCGTCGCCGGCGAGGGACCCGACAAGGTGCGGGATGTCCATGCTGTCAAGCGTGGAGCAGGCGGCGTTTGCGAGCCCCGGCAGCGTTTTGATGACGATGAGGTTCTGTGCCACGGCGTAATCCACCACGCTCTCGCGGAAGATCTTGCGCAGGCGCGAATCGTGGTCAAAGCCGCCTTCGCGGCTCGCGGCGGCGTAGCAGTAAACGCCATCGGGGGACTGCTCCTTCACGAGGTGCAGATCCCGGATGTCGCGGCTGAGCGTCGCCTGCGTGCTGCGCACGCCCTCGCGCAGCAGCGCCTCCATGAGCTGGTTCTGGGTCTCGATATGCTCGCGCGCGATGATCTCCAGAATTTTTTCCTGCCGCAGAGATTTCATTTCACTTCCTGCCTCCCAGTTTTTCAAATACGATATCGTAAAACGCCTTGTCGCCGACGTGGGCGATGAGCGTCTGATGCTCGGATTTCTGCACGCGCAGAACGTCGCCGTCTAAAATGTCGAAGCTGCCGCCGTCCGCGCTCAGCATCGCCTTGCCGCGCAGGTCCGTCACCGCGACAGTGACGATCCGCTCCGGCGCGAGCACGAAGCTGCGCGCGGCGAGCGCGTAGGCGCAGATGGGCGTCACGATCAGATTCTCCGCCTCCGGCTCCACGAGGGGACCGCCGGCGGACATGGAGTAAGCCGTCGAGCCCGTAGGCGAGGCGATGACGATGCCGTCGCCGGAAAACTCCAGCATGCGCCGCCCGTCGCTCCGCGCGGTGAGGTGGATCATCTGGACAAAACCGTGGAGAAACACGTCGTTCATCGCGTAGTTGGAGAACACGGTCTTTCCGCCGCGCAGGACCTCCACCTTCAGCATCATGCGCGGGCTGATGACAAATTTTCCGTGGGCGGCGGGGATGAGCTTTTCGATCTCGCCGCGCTCAAGCTCCGCAAGGAAGCCGACCGTGCCGAGGTTGACGCCGATGATGGGGATACGCTGGCCGACGAGCCGCCGCGCCGTGTGCATAATGGTGCCGTCGCCGCCGAGGGAGACCGCAAGCTCCGCGCCCGGCAGCGCGTCGGCAAGCTCGCAGCATTCCACCGCCGTGGGCTCCGTCTCCGCCGGGTCGCCGTCCAGATACTCCGGGCAGACGAGCACCTCAAAGCCCTCGCCCTCCAGCATCTGCTTCACCTCCGCCGTGAAGGCGAGTCCGACGTCCTTATAGGGGTTCGGGCACAAAATAATCCGTTTCATGTCTCTTTCTCCTTGAATGCGTCATGCGCCGCAGCGACCACGGCGGCGGGGTCTATCAGCGGGGACTCGAAGGTCCCCTTTTTCAGCCAGACGAGGAACTCGATATTCCCCTCCGGACCGCGGATGGGCGAAAAGTCCAGTCCCATCGGCGTAAAGCCCGCCTCCGGGAAGTGCGCCATGTAACCGTCCAGCACCTCGCGATGGACGGCGGCGTCGCGCACGACGCCTTTTTTGCCGACCTTCTCGCGCCCCGCCTCGAACTGGGGCTTGATGAGGCAGAGCATGTCGGCGCCGTCTTTCAGCAGCGCGCAGACCGCGGGCAGGATAAGCCGGATGGAGATAAACGACACGTCGCAGACGCCGAGGTCCAGCGGCTCCGGGATCTGCTCGCGCGTGACGTAACGGAGGTTCGTGCGCTCCATATTCACGACGCGCGCGTCGCTCCGGAGCTTCCATGCGAGCTGGCCGTAGCCGACGTCGACGGCGTAGACCTTCGCCGCGCCGCGCTGGAGCAGCAGGTCCGTAAAGCCGCCGGTGGACGCGCCGCAGTCGATGCATGTCTTGCCCGCGGGGTCCACGGGGAACACCTCGAGCGCCTTTTCCAGCTTCAGCCCGCCGCGCGAAACATAAGCGAGCTGCGCGCCGCGGACCTCCAGCGGCTTTTCCGGGTCCACGGCGGTGCCGGGCTTGTCGACGCGCTGACCATCGACAAACACGTTGCCCTCCATGATCGTGATCTTCGCCCGCTCGCGGGACTGGGCGTAGCCCTTGTCCACGAGGAGCTGGTCGAGTCTGATTTTTTTCATCCCTTATCCTCTCCCAAAAGCGCCCGCACCGCCGCCGCGAGACCCGCGGCGTCCAGTCCGAGCATCGCGCGCAGCTCCGCAACCGTTCCCTGCGGGACGACGCCGCTGCCCAGATTGCGCAGCGCGGCTTTTGCGGCGATGCCGCGGCGCGCCATTTCCGCTAAAATGCGCGTTCCGACGCAGCCCGCCTCCGCCGTTTCCTCCGCGGCGAGCACCGCGCCCGTCTCCGCGGCGGTTTTGCATATCAGGTCAAAATCCGGCGCGTCGAGCCGGTTCAGCTTCAGAACCGCGGCGGAAACGCCCTGTTTTTCCAGCTCCTCCGCCGCCGCGAGTGCCTCGTTCACGAGCACGCCGTAGGTGACGATCACGGCGTCCCGCCCCGGTCGGACCGGCGCGGCGTCGAGCGCGGAGGTGTCCTCCCGGAACGCGCCCTCGCCGCCGCGGGGGTAGCGCAGCGCGGTCGGTCCCGGCGTTCGCAGCGCGCGGGCAAGCATGCTCCGCAGCTCGGCGAAATTCGCCGGCGACCAGAGCCGCAGCCCCGGCACCTGACAGAGATAGCCGACGTCGAAGCTGCCCTGATGGGTCTCCCCGTCCGCGCCGACAAGCCCCGCGCGGTCCACCGCGAGCACGACGCTCTCGCCGCTCAGCGAGACGTCGTGGATAAGCATATCGAAGGCGCGCTGGAGAAAGCTCGAATAGATCGCCGCAACGGGGCGCAGCCCCTGCCGCGACATGCCGGCGGCGAGGGACACGGCGTGGCCCTCCGCGATGCCGACGTCGAAAAAGCGCTTCGGGAACTGCTGAGCAAAGCGCGTGAGCCCCGTGCCGTCCGCCATCGCCGCTGTGACGGCGACGATGCGCTCGTCCGCCGCCGCCTCCGCGCGCAGCGCCTCGCCGAAGGCGGCGGAAAAGTCCTGCTTCTCCGCGCGGCGGATGCCCTGCTCCGGGTCGAAGGGGGAGACGCCGTGATAAACGTCCGGGCTGCGCTCGGCGGGCGCGTAGCCGCGGCCCTTGACCGTGCGCACATGGACCAGCACCGGGATGCGCAGCTCGCGCGCGTATTGCAGCGTTCGGCTCACGGTGCGGATATCGTGGCCGTCGATGGGACCGAGGTAATAAAAGCCCATCTCCTCGAAGAGATTATCCGGCATCACGAGGTCCTTCACCCACTCCTTGACGCGGTGGATGACGCGGTAAACGTGTTCATATTTCCCGATCGTGCGCCGGTAGGCGCGCTTGAAGGCGATATAGCCGGGGCGGACGCGCATTTTCGCGAGCATGCGCGCAAAGCCGCCGACACTCTCGCTGATGCTCATCGCGTTGTCGTTCAGAACGACGACGATGGGCTCCCCGCTCTCGCCGCAGTCGGCAAGCCCCTCATAGGCGAGCCCGCCGGTCATCGCGCCGTCGCCGATGACAGCGCAGACGTCGTAGTCCCCGCCGAGAATGGTGCGCGCCCGCGCCATGCCGAGCGCGTTGGAGATGGAGGTGGATGCATGTCCCGCGATTGCGGCGTCGTCGGGAGCCTCGCAGGGCTTCGGGAAGCCGGAGAGCCCGCCGAACTGCCGCAGGGTGGAAAACGCCTCCTGCCGCCCGGTGAGCAGCTTGTGGGCATAGCACTGGTGGCCCACATCGAACACGACGCGGTCGCGCGCCGTGTCATAAACGCGGTGGAGCGCCACGGTGAGCTCCACCGCCCCAAGGCTGGAGGCGAGATGGCCGCCCGTCTCCGAAACGCCCGTTATGATCTTTTCGCGCAGCTCCGCGCAGAGCTGGGGCAGCGCCTCGCGCGGCAGCGCCTTAACGTCCGCCGAGCAGCGGACCTGTTCCAGAATACTCAAACGATATTGAACCCCTTTTCCCCGTTCAAACAAAACGAAGCCCCGCACTCTCCGCGGGGCGATAATTCTTGCTGTTCCCCCATTATAACGCAAAGCGCCCGTTCTTACAATGAAAAACGGACGCGTATTTTTCACAAAGAATATTCACGATTTTCGTGAATATTCATAAAAATTAAATGCGGGGGTTATGG
>CALJDB010000061.1 GCA_938023775.1 uncultured Clostridia bacterium | reverse complement strand
TATATTTGACACGGAACGCGCGCGGTTTGCCAGCGAGCGCGCGCCGCTACACCGGGCGGAACGTGGTAAATTCTGAGTAAGGAAAAACGGGAGGGGGATCGGGCGCTATGCCAAAGAAAACGGTGCTCATCTGCGACGACAACGAGGCGGTCCACGGCAGCCTGCGGAGCTATCTGGAGGCGGACGGGTTCGAGGTGCTCTCCGCTTACGACGGGGAAACGGCGCTCGACGAGCTCCGCCGCGGCGGGGTCGACCTCGTCGTGCTGGACATCATGCTCCCCGGCATCGACGGGCTGGAGGTCTACCGCCGCGCGCGTGCTCGCGCGCCGGAGCTGCCGATTCTGATGCTGAGCGCCAAGGGTGAGGAACGCGACCGCGTGCACGGGCTGGAGACCGGCGCGGACGACTATGTTGTGAAGCCCTTCTCCCCGCGCGAGGTGGCGCTGCGCGTCCGCAAGCGGCTGCACCGCGCGCCGTCGTCCCCCGGCGAGGCGCGCGAGCTGCGCCTCGCGGAGCTGACGGTGCTGCCGGACCGCTACAAGGCGTTCATCCGCGGCAGGGAGGCGGAGCTCACGAGCAAGGAGACGGAGTTGCTGAGCTTCCTCATCGCCCACGCGGGCGAGACGATGACGCGCGAGCAGCTGCTGAACGTCGCGTGGGGCTACGAATATTACGGCGACACCCGCGTGGTGGACACGCTCATCAAGCGCCTGCGTCAGAAGATCGCCGCGCCCGGTGTCCATTACGTCATCCGCTCCGTCTACGGCGTGGGCTATCTGATCGAGGAGATGCCATGAAAAAGAAACGTCTCAGCCGCGGCGCGGGCGCGGCGATCATGGCGGCGGTCTATCTGCTCGTCCTTGTGCTCGGCTCCGCCGCCATCACGGAATACCCCCTGCGCAAGCAGCGCCGCGCGCTCTTCCGCCTTGCGGACAGCTACGCCGGCGCGCTCGCGGAGCCGGACGCGGAGATTCCATACATCAGCCCCCAGATCTATCTCGTCCGCGTCGGCGCGGACGGTATCTTCCGCTGTCTGCGGGAGCCCGCGCCGGGGCTCGGTCCCTGCGCCGACGCCGCGATGGGCGGGGAGCGCGCCTTCCGCGTCTCGTTCGGCAAAGCGCCGGACAGCCTCGCGCCCTCCATGTTCGCCGCGGCGGGCGTTCCGCTGCCGGACGGCGGCGCGCTGCTCGTGGTGGAGAACGTGACGCTCCTGCCGGAGGTGCTGACGGCGTTTTTCTGCTATTTCACGGTGCTCTACTGGCTGAGCCTTTACTTTATCGTAAGCTCCCTGCGCCGCCGGCGCCGGCTCGACGAGGCGCGGCAGACCTATATCGACAACGTCACCCACGCGCTCAAAACGCCGGTCGCCTCCATCAAGGCTCTCTCGGAGACGCTCTGCGACGGCGTGGAATCCGACCCGGAGCGGCAGAAGCAGTACTGCGCCCTCATCCTGAAGGAGGCCAACCGCCAGAACCGCATGATACGCGACGTGCTCGCCCTCTCGCGGCTCCAGAACCACGGCACGGACTTCACGCGCTCCGCCGTGGACCCGGCGGAGGTCTTCCCGCCGCTGCTGGAGAAATACGCCCTGCTCTTCGACTATTCCGGCATCGCGTTCCGCGCGGGCGCGGGGCTCTCGGCGCTGCCGACGCTCTGGACCAACGCCGAGTGCGTGCGCAGCATTCTGAGCGTGCTGCTCGACAACGCGCTGAAATTCGTCCCCGAGGGCGGCAGCGTGGACCTCGATGCCGCGGTCAGCGGGCGCAGCGCTGTCATCGCCGTCCGGGACGACGGTCCCGGCATCGCCGCGGAGGACCTGCCGCATATTTTCGACCGGTTTTTCAAATGCGGCGGCGAGCGCGGCAAGAGCGGCAGCGGTCTCGGTCTCGCCATCGCGCGCGAGAACGCCCTCGGTCTGCGCGAGCGGATATGGGCGGAGAGCGAGCCCGGCGCGGGCAGCGCCTTCCACTTCACGCTCCGGCTCAGATAAGCCGGGAAAAATGCACAATCACCGCGGTGGAAACACCCGCCTAAACGGTGATTGTGCTCTTTTTTCGCGAATTTTCAAATTGCCTTGACCTGCGTGAAAAAGGGGAATATAATGTCGCTGTCCGCGCAAAAAACACGCAAGGAGAGCCTTTTATGAACGAAAACACCGAAAAGACCCCCAAGACCCCGGAACTGGAGATCGGCGTGCTGGAGCGCGACGGGGAGAAGATGATGCAGGCGCTTTCCGACGGGAGCATGCTCGCGCTCTTGGTCGGCGGCGACGTGATGTATGTCTTCGCCTCCGGCGTCATGTACCAGTGCTTTATCCACGCCCTCGGCGGCGGAAACGGCCGCCGCAAGGCTTTCCCCATCGACGATTATAACCGCAACATGATCCGCTCCTTCGCCGAGACGGTGGACCACGTCTTCGAGACGCGCTTCGACCCCTCGCTGGACATTATGGCGGTCATGCACTCCTCGGAGACCGCCATCCTCGGCTATCTTCAGGAGCACGGACAGCTCCCCGAAAGCGCCCGGCTGGACTTCGGTCAGGGCCTCACCCCGGAGGGCTGAGCTTTTTTCATCTGAGCGAACCCACTTCCATATAAATCAAAACATGCAAGGAGAGGAATCATCATGCAATTTAGAGATGTAGTCATCGTAGAAGGCTGCCGCACCGCCATCGGCTCGATGGGCGGCTCCCTGAAGCCCCTGCACGCCAACGAGCTCGCCGGCGCCGTTATGAACGAGCTGGTCCGCCGCGCCGGTATCGACAAGGGTATGGTGGACGAGATCATCTTCGGTCAGTGCCGCCAGAGCTCTGACGAGTCCAACATGGCGCGCTACGCCGCGCTGCGTGCGGGCTTCCCCGTCACCACCTCCGCCCAGACCGTTATGCGCCAGTGCGCCTCCGCCATGACCGCCGTCCAGACCGGTATGCTGGAGATCGCCGCGGGCAGCGCCGAGGTCGTCATCGCCGGCGGCGCGGAGTCTATGAGCAACGGTATCTTCTACCTGAGCAACGCCCGCTGGGGCGTCGGCACCGGCACGACCGAGCTGAAGGACTCCCTGACCGAGGGTCAGTTCAACAGCCAGCCGCAGGAGACCTACGGCAAGTTCGCCATGGGCGTCACCGCCGAGAACATCGCCGACCAGCTCGGCATCACCCGCGAGGAGATGGACCAGCTCTCCCTGATGAGCCACCAGCGCGCCGCCGCCGCGACGGACGCCGGCAAGTTCAAGGAGGAGATCGTCCCCGTCACCGTTCCGCAGGGCCGCAAGAAGCCGCCCATCGTGTTCGATACCGATGAGTTCTTCCGCCGCGACACCAGCATGGAGACTCTCGGCAAGCTCAAGCCCGTGTTCCGCAAGGCGGAGGACGGCGGCCGCGTGACCGCGGGCAACTCCTCCGGCCGCAACGACGCCGCCGCCGGCGTTCTGATGATGACTGCGGAGAAGGCGAAGGAGCTCGGTCTGAAGCCGATCTGCAAGATCATCGGCATGGGCGTTGCGGGCTGCGATCCGCGCACCATGGGTCTCGGTCCCGTCTACGCCGTTCCCAAGGCGCTCGAAATGGCGGGCATCACCGCGGACGATCTCGGCGTCATCGAGCTCAACGAGGCCTTCGCTGCGCAGGCGCTCGGCTGCATCAAGATGCTCGGCTGGGAAGACAAGATGGACATCATCAACCCGAACGGCTCCGGCATCTCCCTCGGCCACCCCATCGGCTGCACGGGCTGCCGCATCCTCGTCACCCTGATGTATGAGCTGCGCCGCCGTCACGAGAAGTACGGCCTCGCCACCCTCTGCATCGGCGGCGGTATGGGTCAGGCGACCGTCATCGAAATGATCTACGACGACTGAGTTTTAACCCCAATATAAGCTTTGCGCCCGGTCATAAGACCGGGCGCAATTTTTTGAAAAGAGCCGTTGATAGCCGGCAGAAAGCCGGGTATAACAGCAGATGAAAAGGACGCTGCGACAAGCGGTTGGTCCGAAGTGTTAAATCAAGTTTCTATGAAGAAACCGTCACTTGGCCGAGTGGCGGTTTCTATTTTTTACGATCCGAAGCGTAATAACACATCCGAAGATATTCCAGCCGAAAAGCCCGGTTTTTCCGGGCTTTTCGGCACTTTTCTCTTCAGAACCTCGCGGCATATCCGCAGCGGCGGCAGAGGTCCTCGCTGGGCTGGCGGCGGGAGAAGCCGTCGTAAAGGGCGCGGGCGCGCGGGGCGGCGAGGACCGCCTCCAGCGGCGTTTCCAGCAGGTTTCCGAGCGCGAGCGCACCGGCGGCGTCGAGGCAGCAGGGGACGACGGTGCCGTCGCAGAGGATACCGAGCTGGTCGCGCAGCCCGCGGCAGAACGCCGCGCCGGTCTCCGCCGCGTCCGGGCGCGGCCAGTCGAATTTTTCGCCCCGCTCCAGAAATACGCGCTCGGCGAGCACCGTGTTGCGCTGCGCCGGGCGCCACGCGCCGGGAAACGCCTCGTGCAGCGCGTCCAGAATTTCCCCGTTGCGCGCCTCCGCCCCGCCGCCGTTCCAGAGCCGCAGACTCACGAACTTGCCCGCCGCGGCGAGTGCGCCCGCGGACGATGCGCAGCCGCGGACATAATCGGCGAGCGGCGCCCGCTCCGGATTCGCCTCCCAGGATTGCAGCGAAATATTGACGCGGTGCAGCGCCGGCGCGGCGGCGAGCTGGGCGCACTGCGCCGGGAGATGGGTGCCGTTCGTCGTCAGGCAGACGCGGAAGCCCGCCTCACCCGCGCGGCGCAGAAACAAACCCAGCGCCGGGTGGAGCAACGGCTCGCCCATCAGGTGGAAATAGAGATAATCCGTCCACCCGCGCAGCCGCACGAGCAGCGCGCCGAACTCCGACTCCGTCATAAAACGCGGAGCGCGCTCTGTCCCCGGACAGAACGCGCAGCGCAGATCACAGACATTCGTGATCTCAAGATAGACCTTTTTGAACCGCGTCATTTTTTGCTCCTGCGGCAGCCAGCGGCGAACCAGCGGAAGGTCAGCGGCCAGACCGCGGCGGCGAACACGACCATGAAGAAATAGCGCAGTCCGCTGGAGAACGCGGCGAGCTCCGGTCCAAAGATGAGGTTAAAGAGCGGCTTGAGCCCCGCGCGGATGCCGAGCAGCAGCGCGAGCCCCAGCGCAACCTTCACGATCTGCGCCCAGAGCGGGGCGTGAACATCGAAATGGATATACTTCTTGTCGAGCCAGAGCGACAGGAACATCGCCGCGCCGCACATGGTGAGCATCCACGCGCTCTTGTGCGCCTCGAAGAGATTCGCCGCATCCACGTCCGCCGACCATGCGTGGACGGAGACGAAGACAAGGAACGCCGCGCTCAGCACGGTCAATATCCCGACCGCCCAGAACACGGTCGGCTTATCATCGTTCTCGCCGCCGCGGAACAGCGGATACATCGCCGCAACGAGCACGAGCGTGATGCCGAGGGAGACGAACACGTCCTTCGGCGTGTGGACGCCGAGATACATCCGGGAGAAGGCGACGAGCACGATGATGACGGCGAAGACGATACACAGCGCTTTGCGCTTCGTGTAAGCCCCCCACGCGCCGAGCGTCGCCGTGACGTTCGCGACGTGACCACTGGGGAAGGAATAGCCAGTTGCCTCCGCCCGCGCACTCTCCACGATCGTGAAGTCGGGGTCCAAGACCCACGGGCGCGGGACGCGGCAGATGATCTTCAGGAACTGGTTAAGCAGGATGCTCGAAAAGCCGACGCTCAGCAGGTAATAGCCGCATTTTTTGCTGACGCACCAGAACACGATGAGCGCCGCCGCCATGAAGAAGATCTCGCTACCGAGATAAGTGACCGCGGCGACGACCTTGTCCAGAAAAGGAGTGCGGATCGCTTCGAGCGCATAGAGAAGCTCCATTAGAACACATCCTCCTTGACCGTCTCGGGCGGGAGCTCGAGCGCGGCGGGATTTTTGAGGTAATACTTCAGATACTTGAACGCGGTGGCGTAATAAATGCCGTCGACCGTGCGCTCGTCCATGACGACCTTGTAGTCGATATACTTGCGCTCCACGGGCGCGCCGGTGCGGTCGAGCTCGTAGACGCGGCGCTTTGCGCCGAAGGCGATGAAGACCGGCAGGTTGCCGAAATTGTAAATATGGTGATAGATGGGACCGATGCCGATGCTGCCGAGGTCTGTGATGATCATGCTGCCGTGGAAGGGGCTGGCATCCAGCAGCGACTGGGGCAGCCAGCCGAAATAGTCCAGCAGGTTCAGGAACCACACGGCAAATTTCAGGATGAGGCCGGGAATTTTCATCAGCGCGGCGGCGGTGCGCTCGGTGTTGTTCTCGCCGTCGTTCGCCTTGATCTCGTCAACCTTCTCGCCGAGCTTGCGGTAAACGTCGAAAATCGTGTCCGTCGGCTCGAGGAGGACCTTGATCGTGGTCTCCTCCGCCTCGGTCGTCATCGCCCGCTTCACGGTGAGCACGACCTCGATGTTGTTGCGGGCATAGATCTTCTGACCGTTCACGAAGCGGTTGAGCGCCGGGCAGTGCGCCACGGCGCGGACATAGGACGCGATAAACAGATGGAGCATGCCGAGCCCCTTCCAGCCCTCGGCGCGCTTGGCGCGGAACCACTGCTCCGCCTCCGAAATTTCCACGGAGTCGGCGAAATAGTTGCTCGCGTCGACCCGGCTTTTCATAATATAAGGTGTGAATTTATAA
>CALJDB010000060.1 GCA_938023775.1 uncultured Clostridia bacterium | reverse complement strand
GTCGTCACATCGCCAACGGTGACGCTGACCACGTTCTTCGCGCTCTCGCCGTTCTCGCTGCCGCCGTCCTCGGCGAAAGCCGCCGCGGGCAGCAGCGACAGGCAGAGCGCCAATGTCAGCAGTAAGCTCCACACTTTTCTTTTCATGTTCGTGTACCTCCCGATTCCGCATGAAAATCTCGCACTACATCGAGTTTATTATATCTGACAGCGCGGAAATGTAAATCGTTCTAAAGTATGATTTACCTTTCCGCGCAGCTATGCAATAATAGGATTGAAATCGTATCGAGAGGCTGATCACAAGGGGAGCGCGCTCCCCTTGTCCCGTAGGGAACCCTACGGGACAAGCCCCTCGGAAGCCACATGCAAAAGGAGGGTCTTAGCCGCCGCGCCGGTCATCCCGGAGCAGACCGTGGAAATTTACAGCAACGCCGCGACGAGCTACGCGATCGACCTCACAAAGAACTGACCCGCAGGCACGCCGGCATGCAGCGATTATGCGCAGCCGGATATGCAGGACGCCGAAGTGCCCGCGGGCATCTCTACCCACCTCCGCAGCTTCAACATCCCCGCGCAGTGGGCGGGAACGCGGGAAATGGAACTCAACGCGTTTGACTCGGAAGTCGGGACAGACCTCGGCGTAATTGAGTTCGTACTCAAATCCGCAAATTATGACGACGTGACCATCCCCGTGCGTGTCAAGGTCAAGGCAAAGACGCAGGAGACGCTGCGCGTCGAGCTTGAGAGCTGGACGTATGGCGAGCCCGCCAACCCGCCCGCCTATACCGTGCCCGACGGTGCAACGCAGACGACCCTCACTTACACCTCCCGCGACGGACAGACCAGCTGCGGCTCGACGCCCCCGACGGACGCGGGCGACTACACCCTGACGGTCCGCTGCGAGGGCATCGACACCGTCTGGACCGGCTCGGCGGACTTCACCGTCGCCGAGCAGCCGGTCGTCACCTACTCCGTGAGTCTCCCCGACGGAATTGAAAACGGCAGCGTCTCCGCCAATGTGAAGTGCGCTGCCAAGGGCAGAACCGTGACCATCACGGTCACGCCGGATGACGGCTTTGAGCTGGCGGCGCTCACCGTAACGGACAAAAACGGCAATGCGCTGGAGCTCACCGGCAAGGGCGACGGCAAATACAGCTTCGTCATGCCCGCGGGCAAGGTCGAGGTCCGGGCGAGCTTCACGGAGCCGGCCGAGGTCAGCCCGTTTGACGATGTTCCCACGGATTCCGGCTTTTACGAGGCGGTCAAGTGGGCGGCGGAGAACGGGATCACCGGCGGCATCGGCGGTGGTCTCTTCAGCCCCGGCAACGCCTGCACCCGCGCGCAGGTCGTGACCTTCCTGTGGAGGCTTCGCACCGGCGCTTGACCGGCGCAGCGCGGAAAGCGCCCGAAATTCCAAGGAATTTCGGGCGCTTTTTTATTCCCTTTTCGGTATCCGCACCGTGAGTGTGAGCTCGCTGTCGCTTTCGCTCCGCTCCAGCGCGGCGTCGATGCCGCCGGAGCGCATCATGCCGAGGCTTCGGTCGAGAGTGTTCAGAAAAAGGCGCACGTCCTTCATCAGAAAGATGCTCCTCCGCCGCGGCTTCGGCTCCTCCTCCGGCTCTGGCGCAGGAGCCGTGGTCTCCTCTGGCAGCACTGGCGCGGGCGCGGCGCAGAGCCGCTCGATATACTCCTCCGCCGCGGCGACGTTCATCCGCTGGTCCACGATGAAATCGAGCGCCCGGCGCTGGCTCTCCGCGTCCGGCAGGCGCAGCAGCGCGCGGGCGTGGCGCTCGCTGAGCCCCTCGGCGCGCAGCCGGTGCAGCACGTCCTCCGGCAGCCGCAGCAGACGCAGCTTGTTCGCCACGGCGCTCTGGCTTTTGCCGAGGCGGCGCGCCGCCTGCTCCTGGCTGAGTCCGAACAGCCGGATGAGCTGGTGGATGCCCTCCGCCTCCTCGATGAAGTCGAGGTCCCGGCGCTGGATGTTTTCGACGAGCGCGATGAGCCCGCTTTTCTCCATATCGACGTCCATCACGAGACAGGGCACCTCGTGCAGCCCCGCCATCTTCGCCGCACGCAGGCGGCGCTCGCCCGCGATGAGCTCAAACCGCTCGCCCTTGGCGCGGACGCTGAGCGGCTGGAGCACGCCGTGCTCCGCTATGGAGCGCGAGAGCTCCTCCAGTCCCTCCGGGGAAAAATACTGCCGCGGCTGCACCGGGCTCGGCACGATATCCTCCACCGCCACATAGGTCACGCCGCGCAGAAAGCGGCGGGAAACGGCTGCTGCCATAATCTTGTCCTCCTTTGTAAAAAAACGCTCTTTTCTCCAGCATACTCCGCCGCCCCGGCGAAAAAGCGCAAAAAAATGGCGGACTGAAAATAATCAGTCCGCCAAAGGGTGTGGGATAAAGATATGAGCTGAGTATCCAAACAATTGGATAAGCTGTGGTTATATGGTAATACTTTTGCCGGGATTTGTAAAGAGCGAATGCTGTCGATCAGACACTTGTTTTGTCGTCGGACACAGGCTCCGCGGTCTCCGGCGCCTTCGTCACCGTCACTTTGCCCTCCGCAGCATCCACCAGCACGGTGTCGCCCGCGTGAATTTCGCCGGTAAGCAGCAGCTCCGCGACGGCGTCCTCCACCTTGGTCTGGATGGTGCGGCGCAGCGGACGCGCACCGTAAGCCGGGTCGAAGCCAGCTTCGCCGAGGGCGTTCACAGCGGCGTCGGTCCAAGTGAGCTTGACCTCCATGTTCTCCATCCGCTTTGCGACGGCGGCGAGCATGTTGCCGGCGATGGCGTTGATGTTCTCCTGCGTCAGACGGTGGAACACGATGATGTCGTCCACA
>CALJDB010000059.1 GCA_938023775.1 uncultured Clostridia bacterium | reverse complement strand
TTCGATAGGTTGAAGGCGGTGGATTTGACGCAGGCTGCGGCGTCCGCGCCGGCGAGGTAGAACTCCGTGATGCCGTGCTCCCGGATGAACGCGGCGAAGGGCTCGCTGGTCAGGGCGCTGCTCTTTGACTTCGTGAAGATATAGTCGGACGCGAGCTTCAGCTCCGGCACAAGCTCTGCGCCGCGGGTACCGGGCTTGAGGGTCCTTGTTCCCGCGGAGAGATTGTTATGCTGAATATAAACGACCCACAGCCCCTCCCGGACCGCCCAGTCGATCGCTTCGTTGACCCTTTCGATGATCTCCCGGTAGTTTTTCGTGATGTCGTTTTGCAGGTCGATCACGACCAGCGCGCT
Organism: uncultured Clostridia bacterium; assembly: GCA_938023775.1. Taxonomy (GTDB): domain Bacteria; phylum Bacillota; class Clostridia; order Oscillospirales; family Oscillospiraceae; genus SVKR01. The sequence continues at coordinate 17,297 of CALJDB010000059.1, read as the reverse complement.
GTTTTTCATTTTTGCCGTCCTCCATTATGCAGGGCAATGCCCTACGAAATATATCGTTCGATATGTATCGTTGATTATACTCAGAAAGAACAGATTTGTCAACCGGACGCGGCGGGGTCTCACCCGGAGCACGGCAGACTCCGCCTGGGGTCAAAAAAGCAAGCATCCCGCCCCGCGCTGTGCGCGGGGCGGGATCATTTTCACTCCATCAGCCCGTACTTCACCTTGATTCGGTCGAGCTTTTCGAGCATGGGCTCGGCGGCGAGCCAGAGGAAGACGGCGGTGGCGGCGGCGTGGACCAAATCCATGCCGAAGCCGGCGATATAGCAGCTGAGCAGCATCTGCCATGTGACGCCGCCGGTCTGGAGCAGCGCCATCACGGGGTTCATAATGCCGCCGTAAATCGCCACGGCGCAGACCGCGCCGAAGACCGCCAGCGCGCCGCGCGTTCTTCGCAGCCATCCCTTGCGGAACAGCACGCCCGCGAGGAAGCCGATGATGCCCATCGCGAACATCTGCCACGGCGTCCACGGTCCCTGCGAGAAGAGCATGTTCGACGTGAGCATCGTGACCGCGCCGACGAGAAAGCCGCTCTCCCCGCCGAGCGCGACGCCCGCGATGACCGTGAGCGCCAGCACGGGCTTGAACTGGGGCAGCATGAAAAACGCCGCGCGCCCGGCGACGCCGACGGCGCAGAGCACCGCGAGGACCGCGAGCTCCCGCGCGCGGGGCCGCCGCCCCTCGAACACGAGGAAAAACGGCGCCATCGCCTCCAGCAGCACGAGCAGCATCACGAAATAATACTTCCGGTCCCCGAGCCAGACGATCCCGACCAGCAGCGTCAGCGGGATGAGCAGGCAGACCGCCGCGGCAGACCACGCGGTGCGGCGGCTGAGGCGTCGCCGTTCCTTCGGCGGCAGCGTCTCCGCCGGCGGGGGCGCGCGCCGCCCGATGGCTGCGGCGAGCACGACGAGCGACGCGAGGAACGCGGCATAGAGCCACGGCTGCGCCATCGCCGCCTCCGAGAGCCCGTCCGCGCCGATGAGCGCGGAGAGGTCCGTCCGCCGCGCGGCGACGAAGAACGTGACGAGCGCCGCGAGCCCGGCGACACAGGCTATCGCGCGCCGCCACCACGGGAGCGGTGTCGGCTTCCAGTCCGGCGTTCCGACCCGTGGGGCGGGCAGGGGCGGCACGGACTCCGGCAGCTCCGGCTCCGGCGGCAGCGCGCCGCCGACGGCGGCGATGAGGTCCTCCGCCGTCACCGCGCCAGGCAGTGTTTCACGCGCGATGCGCGATGCGGCGGTGGTGTAAAAACGGTTGCCGGAGAAAAACTCCCGCGGGGAGCCCTCCGCGGCGACCGCGCCGTCGAAAAACAGCGCGCAGCGGTCGGCGTAGCGCGCGCAGAACTCCACATCGTGGCTGACACAGACGACCGTGACGCCCTGCGCCCGGAGCGCGGCGAGGATGGCGGCGAGAGAGCGCTTGAACTGCGCGTCGAGCCCCTTGGTCGGCTCGTCGAGCAGCAGGATGTCCGGTCCCGTGAGCAGCAGCTTCGCGAGCGCGGCGCGCTGCTGCTCGCCGCCGGAGAGATCGTAAGGGTGGCGGTCCAGCAGCTCGGTGAGGCAGCAGAGCGCGGCAACGCGCGCCACAGCGTCCGCCTGCTCCGCAGGGGAACGGGCGTCGCCGCGCAAGACCTCGAGCAGGTCCTCGCGCACGGTCTTTTTCACAAAAACCGTCTGCGGGTCCTGCGGCAGCAGCCCGACATAGCCGGTGCAGCGCACCTCGCCGCGGTCCGGCGTACGGAGCCCGGCGAGCAGGCGCAGCGCCGTGGTCTTGCCCGCGCCGTTGCCGCCGAGCAGAGCGAAAAGCTCCCCGCGCCGGACGGCGAGGTCCAGCCCGCGCACGACGTCGGGACCGTCCTCCTCATAGCGGAACCATAGCTCCTCCGCCGAGAGCACGGTCTCGCCCCCGCGGCGCGGCGGCTCCGGCGGCAGCGGCGAGAGCGGACGCGCTGCGGCGAAGCCTTGCAGCCACGCCCTGCCCTCCCGCACCGTTACGGGGCAGGGCGGCGCGCTCTCCGCCGCCGCCCAGACGCGCATCGCCGTCGGCATGGCGAAAAAGAGCCCGTGGTCGCGTTCGCGGAGCGCCGCGCCGACCTCCGCGGGCGATCCGGCGCAGAGCAGCGCGCCGCCGTCGAGCACGAGCGCGCGCGACGCGAGGGGCAGCGTCTCCTCCAGCCGGTGCTCCGTCAGCAGCACGGTCGTGCCGAGCTCGCGGTTCACCCGCCCCAGTGCGGAGAGGAACTCCGCCGCGGCGATGGGGTCGAGCTGGCTCGTCGGCTCGTCCAAAAGGAGCAGCTCCGGCTGCATCACCATGACGGCAGCCAAATTCAGCAGCTGCTTCTGCCCGCCGGAGAGCGTGCGCACCTCGCGGTGAAACCAGCTCTGGATGCCGAAAAACGACGCCATCTCCGCCACGCGGCGGCGGACGGCCGGCGTGTCGAAGCCGAGGCTCTCCAGCCCGAAGGCGAGCTCGTGCCACACCTTGTCCGTCACGAGCTGGTTTTCCGGCGACTGCTGCACGAAGCCGATGCGCGCGCAGAGCGTCCGCCGGTCTATCCCGGCGAGGGTCTCGCCGCGGAACAGGATTTCCCCGCTGCGGCTTCCGTGGGGCGTCAGCTCCGGCTTCAGCTGGCGCAACAGCGTGCTTTTTCCGCTGCCGGACGGTCCGCAGAGCACAACAAATTCGCCCTGCGCAACCGAGAAGCTCACCTCGCGCAGCGCCGGAGACGGCTGCTCCGGGTAGCGGAAGCTCAGGCGGCGGATCGAGAGCGCTTCCATCGGCGCGCCTCCCTTCTGTCTAAAATCACCGGCGTAAAGCAGAGCGCCGTCCACACGGCGAGAAAGCCCCACGTCATCGGCGCGGAAACGGGTCCGCGCAGACTTGGGAACCAGCGCCAGCGCAGCGCCCCGGCGAGCGCCCCCGCGAGCAGGAAAAGCCCGCAGAAGATAAGCCACGCCATCGCGGCGCGGTCGCGGCGCGACCAGCGGTAAACGCTGTAAGACGTGCGCCCCGGCAGACCGTAGCCCCGGCTGCGCATGCTGTCCCCGGTCTCCACGGCGTTTTCGAGCGCCCATGTGACCAACACAGAGAGCTGCGCCGCGCCCTCCCGCGCGCGGGGGAGCAGACCGCACCCGCCTCCGCGCCCGAGACCGCGCCGCGCCTCCCCGATCGCGCCGAGCTGGGCGCGCAGCCGCGGGACGAAGCGCAGCGTCATCGAGAGCAGCAGAGCAAGCGCCGGAGCCGCTTTGCCGAAAAGATAGAGAAATTTGTCGCTCGTCAACACCGCGGTGCAGCAGGAAAACCATACGAGCGCCGCCGCGAGCAGCACCGCACTCGAGAGCCCGCAGAGCAGGCTCTCCAGCGTAAGCGGGTTGCCGGAGGGTAGGTAAGTCAGAATCGTGACGCCCGCATGGTTGAACGCCGGATTCAGCAGCGCGGCAAACAGCATGAGCGGCAGCACGCAGCGCAGGGCAAAGCGAAGCGCCCGCCGCGGGGAGAGCGCGGCGCTGTAAGCAAACGCGGCGAGGAGCGACACGGCGAGATAGGCCGGGTGGCTCAGGCAGACCGTGAAGCCCAGCACGAGCGCGAAATAGAGAAAATTCACCGCCGGGTGATGCCCGGCGAAGCAGTCCCGCGCCGCCGTCATGCCGCGCCTCCCGCCGCGTAGCCGCCGCCGACGTCCTCGCCGAGATCGCAGGTATAGAGCCACTCGACCGTGTCGCCGTCCTGCAAAACATAGCGAGAGCAGCCGTAATTCGGGAACCAGCCGTTCACGCGGTACATCCAGCCGGAGAGCTCGCCGCAGTCGAACTCATAGAGGTTCGCGATGCCCTCGATATACGCCGAGTCATAGATCGGCGTGACCGAAAACTCCATGTGTATTTTCCGCTCGCGGCAGACGCGCGCGAGCACGTCGAACACGCTCTCGCCCTCGGTGAAGGGGACCTCCGCCGCCGCGAGAATGCAGCCGTCCGCGGGGACGATCTCCGTCTTGTCCGCGTCCAGCCAGTCCATATGGTCCAGAATCGTCGCGCAGGAGATCGAGATGGTACAGGTCGGAGTTTTCGGCTCCGGGGCCGGCGTGGGGGTCGGTATAGGGGTGGGCATCGGCTCCGGGGTCTGGACCGGCTCCGGGGTTGGGGTCGGCGTCGGCGCGGGCGTGGGTTCGGGCGTCAGCTCCGGCGTAGGCATAGGCGTCGGTGTCGGTGTCGGCGCTGCCGTTTCTGCCGCGGGGCCGAGGGACCAGCCCCGGCTGCCCGGCGCGTTGCCGCCGTACCAGAACGCGGCGGCGAGGAGCAGCAGCACCAGCACCGGCACGAGGACCTTCCGTTTGTTCTTTTTCCACCACATGTCAGTTTTTCCTTTCAGAGCAGCTCCGCCACCGTCAGCAGACGGTGGAGCATGCGCGCCATTTCGCCGCGCGTCACCGGTGCGAGCGGCTCCGCCGCGGCGTCCGCGGCGAGCATTCCGGCGGACAGACAGTAGCCCGCGGCATCGCGCGCCCAATCGGCATAGCCCGCCGGAACGGGCGCATCCGATGCCGTATCCAGCCCGCAGAGCGCAGCGGCGCGTGCGAGCATCACGGCGGCTTCCTGCCGCGTGATGGTCCCGGTCGGGTCAAAAACGGTCTCCCCGCCGCGGGCGAAGCCGCGGATGACGCCGTAGCGCGAGGCGGTGCCGACATAGCCGGAATACCAGAGCCCCGCGGGAACGTCGGCGTAGCCGTTCTCCCACGAGCAGCGCAGTCCGAGCCCGCGCACCATCATGGAGGCGAACTCCGCGCGCGTCATCGCCCGCTCCGGCTCAAAGCGTCCGCCGCCGCTGCCGCTTAAAATGCCGCGCGCGGCGAGGGCTTCGACCGCGGCGTCCGCCGTGTCCGAAAAGCGCGTTCCCGGCGCGGAGACGGGCAGGGCGCGGACGTCCGGGTGCTTTTCCGCGAGCCCGGCGGCGCGTGTGCCGTCCGGCAGGGCGAGGGCATCGTCCATGCGGTAAAGGCTGGGCTTCCCCGCCGCCGCGCGCTCCGCCGCGGCGAGGGCGTAGAGCGCCTGCTCCGCCGCCATCAGGCTGCTGCCGCTCCCGGCGGCGTCGTGGCGGAAGCCGCCGTCCGTTGCGCGGAAGCGCCCCAGCGCATCGAGCGCGGTGACGCCGTTTTTGACGAAGCGCGCATCTGAAAGCGGAACGCCGAGCTCGCAGAGGGCGACGATCACCTGCGCGCAGCTCTCGGCGTTTTCCGTGCCCCACGATTCCCAGCCGCCGCGCACGTTCTGGAGCACGGAGAGCCGCGCGAGGGCACGCTCCACGGCGGCGTCCACGGCGGCAGCGCCGCGGTATTTCGCGAGCGCCTGAAGCGCCATGGCGGTCACGTCCGGGTCCGCCGCGCCGCTGCCGCTCAGTGACCAGCCGCCCTCCGGCAGCTCACGGTCCAAAATGTGGTCCACATAGCGCTGGCGCGTCGCCTGCACCGCCGCGGCGGGCTGCTCCGGCATGGGATAGCCCGCGCTGTCGAGCGCGAGGAGCGCCCAGATCGCGCCGTTGAGCCCCTGCCAGACGGTCTTTTCAAAGTCGCCGAGCGGCGCGGTCAGGTCATAGCCCGCGAAGCTGCGTGCGTCGACGCCGAGCGCCGTGAGCGCCAGGACCACGCGGGAATACTCCGTGTATTTCCGCGCATGGAGCACGCCGCCGCAGTCGCGGACATAGGCCTCCGCCCGCGCGAGATAGCCGGAAAAATAGTCCTCCGGCACACCGAAGCCGCCGCGGGCGAGCCCCAGCACCGCCCACTCCCCGCCGACGGAGCCGACGCCCGGTGCGCTGACGGCGCGGCAGAGCCAGTCCGCGGTCTCCTCCGCCCCCGCCGCCCGGACGCCCGGCGCGATTGAGAGCAGAAGCGAAAGCGCCAAAAGCCATCCCGCGGCGCGTCTTGCAGTTTTTTTCATAAGACGGGTCCTCCCAAAAAATTCGGCAAAGCCGCTTCACTTTGCGCTCCGCGCAAAGCTTCACTGCAAAGCCATGGCTTCGCCAATTACGCCGACGGCGCAAGGCGCGCGAATTCCCGCGTGCCTTGCGCTTAAGTCTGTTATTTCTGTCCCAGCAGCCTATATAGCATCGTCACGATCTCCGCGCGGGTGCAGCCAAGCTGCGGCGCGAAGCGCCCGCCGCCGACGCCCTTGGCGACGCCGGTTGCCGCCGCCCAGTTGACCGACGCGGCGTAATAAGCGCCGGGGGCGACGTCGGAAAACGCCGTGCCGGACTCTGCATCTGTCTCACCGAGGGCGCGGCAGAGGAAGGTCGCCGCCTCGCCGCGGGTGCACGCTTCCTCCGGCGCGAAGCGCTCCGCGCTGCCCCAGCCGCGGGCAACGCCGGTCTCATACGCCCAGAGCGCGGCGGCGTAGAACCAGTCCTCCGGGGAAATGTCCGCAAACGGCATCTCCGTCCCCTTCGGGGCGGGGGATCCGGCGGCGCGCCAGAGCATCGTTACGATCTCCGCGCGGGTGCAGGCGGCACGCGGCGCAAAGGTGTCCGCATCGCCCTGTCCCTGCGTGATGCCCTGTGCCGCCGCCCAGTACGCCGCATCGTGGAACCAGTCGCTCTCCGCCACGTCGGCGAAGGCGGCGGGCGTCTCCGGCTTCGTCTCGCCGCCGTCGTCGGCGACGGGGTCAAAGTCGGGAACGGCGGACCAGTCCACCCACGTGCTCTCGTCGCCGAGCGCGGGATAGTCCTCGTCGGCGAACCAGTCGCGCACCTCGTAGGCGTAATCGTTCACATAGTGCCACACGACGGCGTCCTTATCGGCGAGGAGCCGGGCGTTCAGACCGAGGCCGGGGTGGCTGCCGTTCACCATATACATCCAGCCGGAGCGGCTGCCGTTGTCCATATCGCCGAGGCGATAGCCGCCGAGGGCGGCGGGAGCCCAGATTGCGGAGACATAGCCGTCCTCCGCGCCGCTCTGGCGCAGTCCGGCGTCGGCGAGTGCGCGCAGGAAGAGGTCGCCGACCGTGCTGCCCGCGGGCAGGGTGTAGCTGCGCGTCGCGATCCAAGTGCGGTAAACGCTGCTGCCCGTTCCGGTGCCGAGATCGACGTCCTCCGCGGACTTATCCGCTCCGATGAGGCGGAAGGTCACGGTGATCTCGTCCTCCGCGGGAAGCGAAGCCTTTTTCAGCGCCGCGAGCGCGCGCTCGGCGGCGGTCAGGCCGGCGTAATTTTCCACGAGCTCCTTCTGCGCCGCGCTCAGCAGGTCAAAGCTCACGCGGGCGGCGCGGATGGCGTCCTCGCTCGCGAGCGTGACCGGGCTGCCGATGGCGGCGATTTTTTCGTCGACCGCTTTTGCGGCGGCGAGGTCGTCATATTCGCCCGCGGCGAACGCCGTCAGCGCCAGGGAGCGGACATAGGCGAGGTCCTCGCCGTCGCTCGACGCGGAATCCTTCGCGTAAGAGAGCGTCAGGGTATAAGTCCCCGCCGCAAGCGTGGTGTCAAAAGAGCCAGTCTTTTCGCCGCTGACCGCGTCCGCGATCTTCGTGCCGCCCAGCGCGGTGGTCGCCTTGTCATAGTCTTTCTCCGAGGACACGCCCCAGTCGAAGCGGAGCATGCCGCCGTAAGGCAGCGTGAAGGTGAGGCTCGTCTCGGAAACCGTGTTGTTCTTGCCGCGGTTGGCGCTCTCAAAGCGCGACTTTTCGGCGTTATACGTCCAGGGGACGCTCCCCTCCGCGTCCGCCATCGTGATGTTCTCCGCGTTTTCCTCCGGGAGCGTGAAGTGCTCCAGACGCGGGTCGTTCCAGATCTTCAGCGCCGTGCCGCAGCGGACGCAGTCCCCGGCCTCATACGCCGGGTAAACGCGCTTAGTTTCGCCGAGGGCATGGCCCAGCGCGGCGGTGTGCTCCGCGCGGTAGGCGGTCTTGCAGTGGTCGCAGGTATATTCGGTGTAGCCCGGCTCCGTGCAGGTCGGGGCGGTAACAGCCCCGTTCGTCCGGGTGTGGAAGGTTACGTCCTTCTGCCAGCGCAGCGCGAGATACTCGCTGCCGCAGACGGGGGCGAAGTAAGCCTCGTCCAGCGCCGCGCCGCGCGCGGCTTCGCCCGCGAAGCAGGCGGAGATAAGCGCGGAGCCGCTGTCCGTGCTGCCGAAGGCGGGCTCGCCGGTACTGTAGCAGTCGCGGACCGTGATCGCGGCGAGCAGCTCCCCGCGCCAGCTCGTCTCGCCCTTGACCGTGCCGCCGATGCCGCCGGCTGTGCTGCCGGAGACGCTGCCGGTGCTGTAGCAGCCCGCGACGGTGACGCCGTAGCCGCTCGCGCCGAAGACGCCGCCCGCGCTGCCCGCCGAGGCGCTGACCGCGCCGGTGCTGTAGCAGCCCGTGACGGTCGAGCCGGAGCCGGTGAACGCGCCGACGATGCCGCCGACCTCGCTCTTGCCCGCGACCGCGCCGAAGCTCGCCGCGTCGCGCACGGCGGCATTGCCGCCGAGGCTGCCGACGATGCCGCCGACGCGGGTTCCGATGCCGGAAATCTCAACATAGCTGAGGCAGCGCTCGATGCTGCCGCCCGAACCGAGCTCCCCGGTCACGGCGCCGCCCGCGGCGCTCTTTCCGCGGAGCGTGAGGTCGGAGATCGCGGAATTTGCGCCGAGCTTGGCGAAAAGTCCGCTCTGTGCGTTCAGCCCGGTGATCTCGTGTCCCTCGCCGCGCAGCGTGACGGCGCGGGAGGAGCTGACATTCAGCCACGGATAATCCGCAAGGGCGATGTCCGCGGTGAGCACGCCGGAGACGTCCGCGTCCGCGCTCCGCGCGGTGAACCATGCGAGATGGGCGCCCGTGGCGATTTGGTAAACGCCGTCGATGAGCGCCGGCTCGGTCTGCGTCGCGCCGTCCCACGCGCCGGAGTCGATGGCGGTGAGGGCGATGTCAAAGCTGTTTTTGCCGCCTTCCGTCAGCGTGACGCTGCCGGTGGCGTAGGCGAAGCCCGCGCCGCGGACGGTGTAGAAATATTCCTCCGCGAGCGCCGAGAAGCTGCCGTCATCGGCGACGGCGACGTTGTTGCCGTCCGCGTCCGCGAGGGTGACGGTCAGCCCGCTGCGCTCGACCGCGCCGCCGTTGAAGGTCAGCGTGCCGGTCAGGAACTGCGTCGGCGCAAGCGCGAGGGTCACGTCCGGCAGCTGCGAGAGGATGCCCGACGCGGCGGGGGCGCTCAGCTGCGGGTCGTTGCCGGTGGCGTAGCGGATGGAGCGATGGGAGGGAACGCCGGAGTTGCCGCCCTTCTGGAGCGCGCCATGGAGACTGTAGCTCTCCTCCGCCCAGTATTTCGGGATCGTGACCGCGATGCGCTGGCGCACGGGGTTGCCGCTGAAGTCATAGATGCCGAAATTGCCGCCGGGGTTGGAGCGGAAATAGGTCCCGTCCTCGCCGGCATAGCGGAGCGAGAAGTTGAAGTTATAGGCGGTCGCGAGCTTTTCCTGCGGGTTCAGCAGCCCGGTGAACTGGAGATACACCGTGTCGCCCGCCTTGACCTCGCCGGTCAGCGCCTTGCCGTCCGCGTCCGTAAGGACATAGCTGACGCCGCGCGCCGTGACGACCTGATACGCCGCCTTGCCGTTCTTTTCCACGCGGATGATGTGGCGGCCCGTGGTCAGTCCGGAAACCGTGACGACACCGTCGGCGTCGCGGCTGACGCCCTCCGCCGTGAACGCGCCGAAGGTCAACGCGCCGCTCTCCGCCGTGCCGCGCGCGACGGTGACGGTGCAGCCGGTCTCCGGCGCGAAGCTGTAGCTCGCGCCCTCGCTGCCGGTATAAAACAGCATGTCATGCTCGGCGTCCAGCGCGCGCTGGGCGTCGCCCGAAACGTCCGCGTCAAGGCGGTCCAAGACCATATTGGTCTCGATCTCCCCGCCCTCGCCGACGGTCACGACAAAGACGCCTGTGAGCTCCGGCCACGTCGCGGAGAAGAATTTGCTCGCCGTGGAGCTCTGCCCCTGCGCGTGGGTCATCGCGTCGTAGGTCACGAGCACGATCGCCGTGCCCTCGTGCTTTGCCGTCATCTTTGCCACGCAGGAGTTGAAGGCGTCCGGCGTGACGGTGACGACGTCGCTCTCGCCGCCCTCCGGACTCAGCACCGTATAGTGCGCGTCCGGGATGGCGATCTTGCTGTTCATGAAGCCCTCGATCGCCTGCCAGTTGCGGAAAACGTTCAGCTCGAAGGTCTCGCCGACCTCCATCGTCTTCCAGCCCTGCGCGTTGATGTTCAGATAGATGTTGCCGACGTCATGGACGTTCAGGCTGAAATCGTCCAGGACGGTTGTCTTCGTATAAGCGCCGTCGCCGATATGGAGGTCCTCGGCGCTGACACCCTCGGCCCCCGCGGCGCTCCAGCTCTTGAAGTTCCAGTAGGTCACGCCCTCCGGATGGCGGACGCGGTAGAAATAAGTCGTGCCCTTATCGAGCCGGTAGGTCGCACGCACCGTGCCGTCCTCCGTCACGGGCGCGGCATAGGGCTCCTGCACCGTGTAGACATAGGATCTCGCCAGCTTGCCGACGGCGATCTCCGCGCCCTCCGGCGCGGTGAACGTCACCTCCGCAAACTCCTTGCAGCTCGCGGAAATGTCGTCATTCATGTTCGGGGTCTTGCTGACCTCTGCCTCGCCGAAGGTCGGGCGCTTTTCCGCGTCCGGCGTGATGCGCACGGTCACGGTGTCGCCCACGGCGAAGATGCAGCTCGGTGCGGTCGTTCCCCAGTTCGTCGCCGTGCCGGTCCGGATGTGCCGCGCTTCTCCGTCGGCGCTGCGGACCGTGACGGACATCGCGCAGTCCTCGCCGAGGACCCAGCCGGAGTTCGTCGTGATCCGGTAAATGCGCTGGAGCTTATACGCCGCGCTCTTGCCCGCCTCGACCGTCAGCCGCAGCGCGCCGTTGCAATCGCCGTTTTCGTCATAGCCCTCGACCCACCAGTCCCCGGCGGGGAGGCTCAGCGGCGCGTAAGCGCCGTCCGCCGGCGTCTGCCCCGCGAGGCGGTCTTCGCCGGTCTTTTCGCCGTCGTCGCCGCAGGCGAAGAGCTTCAGATACTTCACCTGCGCATCGTGGCAGCCGCTGAGCGTCAGCGTGCCGAGCGTCGCGGGGTCGGCAGCCATGGGGATCGTGATGCTGTAGGTCTTGCTCTCCCCGCCGTTTTCGACCGTGACGGTCAGGAGGTTATCCTGCCCCGGCTTCAGCGCCTTGGCGAGAAAAGCCCAGCTGCCTCCGGAGGTAACACCGGCGCTCACGCCGTTGCATGCGGCGGTGATCGTCGCCTTGCTGTCCGCGGCGGTCGCCTTGACGTAAGCCATGCAGAGGTATTCGCTGCTCTTATACGCGACCTCCGGCGTCCGGTAAACCGTCACATCGGCGGAGAACACCGGCGTCAGCGTCAGCGCGTTGGGGTTGCTGTCAAAGTCCGCCGCGGCGAGCGCGGTCAGGTCACAGGGACCGTACTGCGGCTCGGTCGGCTCCGCGGCATTTTTGTCCGCGGTCACGCGGAGCAGCGGCATGATGACCGGTGTCGCAGAATTATTTTTGATCTCGTCCGCGGGCATATAGACCGTCAGCAGATAGCTGCCCTCGGTCTCCGGCACCGGGAGCGCTGCCGCGCCGTCTTCGCCGACGGCGGCGGCGTCCGTCAGGCTGCCGTCCGCGCCCACCCAAGCGAGCTTCGCGCCGTCGAGCGGCTCAAACAGCCCGGTGAGCGCCTCCATCGGGACATAGCCGTAATAAGCGAAGCAGTAGCCCTCCACGGTGAGCGCGACAGTGCTGCCGGGCTTCGCCGCAATCTCCGTGACCGCCGCGTCTCCGCGCGTCAGACGGGGGTAATTGTCGAGACAGTAGCCGTCCTGATAGAAGAAAAATTCCATCAGGTCGCCGGTCTCGATCTTCGCCTGCGTAATGGCATAGCCCGTGTAGCTCTTGCCGCCGGGGGCATATTCATCGTCCTTCAGCACGCCGTCATGCGCCAGCGCACCGTTCACGGTGAAGCCGACGTTGCCGGTCTCCACGCCGAAGACCTTCGTCAGGAAGCCGGTCTCGCCGAGGGCGAGATAGTCCCCGACCGTCTCCGCCGTGAACGCCTCGCCGAGCAGCTTTTCGTGGGCGCGCAGCAGCACGTCCAGCGCGGAAACGCCGTCCGCAACGGCATCGGTCAGCCCGTAAGCGTCCGAAAGTCCGGCGCTGACGGGCTCGTCCAGCGCCACGAGCGTGAACGCGCCGCCGCGCTGGACCGTCAGGTCGACGCTCGCCGAAGCGGGGCCCTCTCCTGCCCCGCCGTCCGCCGCCAATGCGCCCGCCGGCAGCAGCGACACCGCCAGCAGCAGTGCCAGCAGCACACACAAGATCCGTTTTTTCATTTGTTTCCTCCTCATTTTCTAAGGCCGCAGCCCCGCGTCTTGGAAAATGCCGTCCGCGCCGCTCTCTCGCGAAAAAAAGCCGCCGCGCCCCTTTGGATCCAAAAAAGGGGTGCGGCAGCCGTTTTTCTGCAACGCGAACCGACCGCGCCGGAGGGCGCGGCCCGACTTCATCTCGTAGGTCTTCTGACTCCCGCGTCACCACCCCCGCAGCGGCCTTCTCAGTTTCCCAATGACCGGCTTTCGCCCCGGCGGAGCTTCCGCACTTACAGTGGCGGTACCGCTCCGGATTCGCACCGGATTCCCTTTTCAGCCTTTGGCGGGGCGCGCAAAGGCACCAAACGCACGCTAAATTGTCTTTATGAGTATAGCATTTAGCGTGCGGCATGTCAATATGAGTTCACCGGCGTTTTTCGATAGGTGGCAGTCCGGAGATTGGTAAAGCAGGCGGGGGTTGACAAGGCAGACGACTTTTGTGTAGACTATGTAAAGGTGTACCAAAACGAGAACGACCTGTCCGCCGTGCAGCCGGACAGTGACTTTACCGGCAGCTTTGATTTGGATGAAAAGCGATATGCAAAAAGCGCCTTGCAGCAGCAGGGCGCTTTTTATTGCGAATAGGAATGTGATTGTGATATAATGAGGATGAGAGACGCTTCAATCGGTTTTGCACAAGCAAAGAACGCGCATTCTCTCTGGAAGGGGAAACACAAAAAATGAAAGCTATACTGAAAAAATGCCTGTGTCTGCTGCTGACGGCAGGGCTGCTGGCCTCGCTGGCTGCCTGCGCCGGACAAACGGACACAGCGGTGGTAAAAGACCTGTTTGGCGACCTGCAAAAGGTCAGTTACAGCAGCACCTACACATCGCTGAAGGACAATAAGACCAACAAGACAGACAGCTGGCGGCAGGGTATGGTCTCCGGCAACGGACTGCAAGGGTTCGTCACCAGCGGCGACCCATACAGCGATACCTTTATTTTCCAAAACATGCACTTCCTGCTGCCGAACAAAAACGCCCGCACCTGCCCGAATACGGCAAATGAGCTGGAGATGGTGCGCCAGCAGATCATTAAAGGGCAGGATATTACAGACAACGCCAGTTATGACGATGTGTACCGGTATCACCCGGGCGGCCAATTACGGATGGCGCAGACCAAGGCGCATGCCAAGGATTATGTGCGCTATACTGATTACGCCACCGGCCAAGTGGGCGTGCGCTATACGGATAAGAACGGCACCTGGCTGCGCCGTTCCATCACCTCCATGGCGGACGGCGTGGTGATCACCCGGCTGGACCCGTCCACGACGGGTACGGCGCTGAACCTGACGCTCAGCTACGACGATCTGTCCACCCTGGCCAACTTTGGCAAAAGTGAAGAGGTGGACCTGCAATATAAAAAGGTCACGGCCCAGGACGGCAGCGCCCTGGGACTGATCGCCCATTACCCGGATTACGAGAACAGCGAGCGCAAGACCGGCGGCTATGCCACTTTGACCTATGTGCTGCCGGTGGGCGGCACCCGGGAGCGGGTGACGCTGGACAAGCAGACCAAAGAGAGCCAGTTTGTTGGCGACAATACCGGGGTGCGCATTACCGGCGCTGCCGGACTGGTGCTGCTGACCGTTAGCGACTACACCCTGGAGATGGGCAAGCTATCGGATTTTGCCGGGCAGACGGAGTATCCGTTGCTGGCAGATCTGCGCGCGCAGCTGGAGAAGGTGGCCGCCCGGTACAGCACCGACGGTGCCTTTGATTATGACGCCGCGCTGGCGGCGCATTTAAAGGTGTACCAGCCCCAATTTGACGCGGTGACTTTGACCCTGAGTGATGAGAATATCCAGCCTAACGAGGCGCTGCTGAAAGCGCAAAAGGGCAAGAAAGAGATCAACGCGGCGCTGGCCCAGCGTACTTACTATGCCGGGCGGTACGCAGCTCTGTGTTGCGCCGGATATTCTACCGGGCGGCTTTACGGCATGTGGACCGGGGAGTGGAACACCGGCTGGGGCAGCAAATACACCATGGACGCCAATGTGAACCTGCAAACGGCGGCGCTGAACAGCTCCAATATGAGCCGCGGCCCCCAAGGCTATGTGTACTTCCTGCTGCGTCAAATGCCGGATTGGGAGGAAAATGCCCGGGCCACCCACGGCTTTACAGACGCTATTCAGGCACCGGTGAATACGGACGGGGACAAGGCGGTGCTGACGGAGACCTGCTATCCCTACCCCTTCCGGTACTGGAACGCCGGGGCGTCCTGGATGCTGCGCCCGCTGTATGAGACCCTGCAAAGCTACGGCAATATTCACATCCCCCTCAGTGACGAATTTAACTTGCAGGCGTTGCGCTCCGTTCTGTCTGTCACGGAAAAGGATCTGACCGATGCCCAGGTGGCAGCCATAGAGAAGCGGGGCTATCTGCGGCTGGAGGAGGATATTCTCTACCCGCTGCTGACCAAGGCCGCCAACTACTGGGCGCAGTTGCTGACCCCGGAATATTACACTTTGGCGGACGGCTCCATTCATTATGAAAAGGGAAAGACGGCGCTGGGCAAGGGCGAAAGTTACTGCATTGTGCCCAGCTATTCGCCGGAAAATAATCCGGATAATTACGCCAGTCCGTCAGACGCCAACTGCGCCATTGATATTGCTGCTTGCCGGGATAATATGGAAATGCTGCTTTCCGTGATGAACGATGTGGCTCCCGGCGCGGACCAAAGTCGGTGGAAGCAGTTGGAAACGAACCTGCCGCCTTATCTGTATGACGATACCGGGGCGCTGAAGGAATGGGCTACGACTGCTTTTGAGGAGAATAACGAGCACCGGCACCTGAGCCATCTGTACTGTGCCTGGCCGCTGATGGAGACCCGGGGCAATGCCCGGCTGACCGCTGCCTGCAAGCAGGCGGTAGAGAACCGGAAAAGCGAGAATGAGGCATCCCACGCCCTGGTGCACCGCAGCCTGATCGCTGCCCGGCTGCAAGACCGCGCTGCCTTGACGGACGCACTGGTGAATTTGATGAACCATAAGATCCGGTACGATTCCCTGATGACCAACCATGACTATGACCGGGGCAGCTGCTACTGTACGGACTTTGCCATCGGTTATTTGGGCATTGTGCACGAGGCGCTGGTGTACTCCAATGCCGATGAGATCGAACTGCTGCCGGCGCTGCCGGAGAGCGGATTTGACAGGGGCACCCTCACCGGACTAAAGACCCGCAACCGGGCCACCGTTACCCGGCTGCAATGGGATCTGGCGGCCGGTAAGGTGCAGGCGGTGCTCACCGCCGATGTGGACCGCACGCTGGCCGTGCGCTGCGGCCAAACGGTACGCACTCTGCACTGCAAGGCCGGTGAGCCGGTGGAAGTGCAGTTCACTCTGGGGGATTGACACCGGGCGGTTATTACTGCCAACACGATTCTGTAAATAGACAAAAACAAAAAGAGCACGCAGTTCGCACTGCGTGCTCTTTTTGTGTGTATCAAGTGTTTTGGCTGTCCGTCGCTGCCCGGCGGGCTTTCAGCTCCTGCTCCACCTGCGCCCGTTGGGCGGGGGTGTAGCGGATAAACAGCAGCGGGACAATATACAGCAGACTGGCTATGGCCGGGGTCAGAATCACCAGCGGCCAGATCCAGCGGTCAAAGGCGGCACTTTGGGTGCCCAGGTAGGTGGACGCCCCTTCAATGGGCTTGTAGTGCAGCAGGTGCAGCGCCAGGGTCGCCAGGCCGGCGGTAATACCGCTGGAGATTTTTGTAAACGAGGTCTGCATGGAGAAGGTGATGCCCTCGGTGCGCTTGCCGGTCTTCCACTCCATATAGTCGATGCTGTCGCAGAAGATGGCGGTTTGGGCAATGGAGGCGGCACCCAGGGGAACACCGCCCAGGCCGATCACCGCCATGGCAAACCACAAATTTTTGCCCTCAAATCCAATAAAGTACGCGGCAATGCGGGCTAAAATATTGCAGGCCTGCATCACGATCAGGGCATTTACATAGCCGTGGCACCATTTTTTGATCTTATCTGCCGCCAGCATACCTAAAAAGCCCGGCAGACCGGTCATAATGTAGTAGATGGTGGACAGTCCCAGCGCGCCGATCAGGCTGTTCTTGCCCAAAAAGTCTGCGGCAATCTCGTACTTGAAGAAGTAGGTCACCAAATTGGCGCCAAAGCCCAGAGCACCCAGTAGGTTGGCAAGGGTCACAAGTAGCAGCATTTTGTTCACCTCCTGCACCACATGGATCCGCTCCTGTGCCGCATAGCAGCGGTAGCTGAGCATGGAGCCGCCTAGCCCGAAAATCAGGGCAAACACCAGCGCCATCAGCGCCATACTTGCCCCGGCGGCATTGGCTATCATCTCCAGCGCCATGGGAATGACGGTGCTGAATGCGCTATATACGCAGGAGCCGATGGTGCGCGCCCATTGGACGAATCGGTCCCGCTCATTGGAATTGGGCGATACGGCGGCGGTAATGCCCCAGATGGACACATCCTGCACCGTGTAGGCCAAATCCCAACAAATATACATAATCACAAAGTAGCTGACCCGCAGCCACAACAGCTCTTCTTTGGTAGAGAACACCACAAACAGCAGCACGGTAAAGATCCCCACCGGCAGCGGGGTGTAGCGCAAAAACGGTCGCAGCTTTTCGCCGTTTTTGAAGGTGTGTTTATCAATAAAGGAGCCGACAATGGGATCGTTGACCCCGTCCCACACTTTCATTACGATCAGCAGCACGCTGACCACCAGTGCCGGGAACAGGGCAATATCCGTCATAAAATAAGTAAAGAATGACGCTCCAATTAGGGAATAGACCATATTTTGGCCGCTGAGACCCACCAAAAAGCCGGTTTGTTCCCGGCGGCCGATATACTTCTTTTCTTCCATA
>CALJDB010000058.1 GCA_938023775.1 uncultured Clostridia bacterium | reverse complement strand
CACGGTAAGCTGTGCAACCAGCTTGGAAACCGTCTTATCCTCATCGGAAACCGCCGGAGAAATGACAATATCTTTCACCAGCTTCACAGTGTCGCCGCTCTGTGCAGCCGCGACGGCATCCTTCAGCGTCAGATAACCGACCTCATCGCCGATGGTCGCGACGACCGCCGGGTCGAAGCTGCCGCAGTAGCACTTGTGGGTCGTCTCGTCATAGCTGTGGCTATGCACTGGCGTGACCGGCTTATTCTCGGGGACAACATAGGTTTGGTCGCTCTCGACCTTCTTGCCGTTGACGGTGAGGCCGTCGGCGGAGGGGGGCACGAGGACCTTGGTGCCGGTGGGAGCGTTTTTGATCACGACGTTCTCGGCGGCGACGAGAATGAAGCCGCCCTCGGAGGCGTCGATCTCTGCGCCTTCGGTGTCCGCGTAAACGGCGATGGCGCGGTCAAGGATCGCGACGGTCGCGGCGCGGGTGATGTTCAGCTGGGGACCGACGGTCTCGTCCGTGACGCCCTTGATGACGCCCGCTTCGACCAGCGCGGCGACGTAGCCCTGCGCATAGTCCGCAACGGCGTCCGCGTCCTCAAAGGCGCTGAGGTCCGGGTTCTCGACCGGCTCGATGCCGAGCGCGCGGCTGAGCATCACAATGGCGCGCTCGCGCGTGATGGGCGCGTTGGGCGTAACGGTGCCGTCCCCGTTGCCGAGCAGGATGCCGGCGGCGGCGCAGCGGTTGACGGAATCGTAATACCACGCCTCGGCGGGGTTGTCGCTAAAACCGGCGTCCGGCGCCTCCGGCAGCTTCAGCAGGCGCGCCAGAATGGCTGCAAGCTGGGCGCAGGTGAGCTCGCCGTCCGGATCGAAGCCGTTTTCGGTGCCCTGCACAATGCCATGGCCCGTCCAGCGCTCGATGGACGCTTCCGCCCAGTGGCCCTCGGTGTCCTGATACGCCGCCGCGATCGGTGTCGCCATCAGCGCCAGCAGCATGCAAAGCGCCAACAGCACGGATAAAAGTTTGCGTTTCATTTCATACCTCCTGTGTTTTTTCTCCGCGGCTCCCCGCGGTTTGGTTACCTATGTTTTCCAAGCGGTATTCTACCATAGATTACGACAAAAATCAAGTGACTTTTCGACGAACCGCTGTTATTTTCTTCCGACATTTTTCGACTTTTCGCCCAAAACGGCGCTTAAAATGTCCTCGTACCGCATTTTCTGCGCGGGGCTGATGTTCCCGGCGCAGACGGGGCAGCCGCTGCGCTGGCGTCCTGTGCGGGTATCCACGCGCGTGCGCCAGACGTGGCCCTCCGGGCACTGCCACCATACGCGGCGGCTGCTGCCCGCCGTGACCGTCTGGGGCGTCAGCTCGCCGTTGAGCGTCGGGTGCCATTGCTCGGCGATGGCGGGCTCCACGGTCGCTAAGTCGTTATAACCCGGCAGGACGCGGCGGTTTTTGCAGTAAGGGCAGCCCTGCCCGCGCACGGCGCGGAACGCGATGCGCATCCGGAAGCTGTGGTCCCTCGCGCAGCGCCACCAGACCATTTCCGAGCTGCCGTATGATACGTCGTCCGGTGTGCGACCGCCGTTTTTCCCGGCGTCCCACTCGCCGAGCAGCCCCTCCCTGCCGTTCTCGCGGCAGTATTCCGCCAGCGTCTGGCCCATCTCTCCGCCCCCTTTCCGTGATTTGTCGCTTTCTGCATTATATTTTCTCTCACTTGGTTATATATTGTTATTTCCCAATTATCAAGTGTTATTTTATCTCCAATTTTTATTTTTTCCTCCACGGGATAGAATAACGCCAGAGGTGAAGACACATGGCAAAGCCCGCTTACCCCGTATTCGACAACACACAGAAGTTCATCGAGCTCGGCTACAACATCGCCTACTACCGCAAGCACGCCGGGCTGACGCAGGAGCAGCTCGCGGAGCTCGTCGGCATCAGCCGCCAGCACTTGGGCGCGATCGAAGCCCCGAACCTCTGCCGCCCCATCTCGCTGGACCTCCTGTTC
>CALJDB010000057.1 GCA_938023775.1 uncultured Clostridia bacterium | reverse complement strand
CGCAGCCTCACCGAGCTGACCGTCGCGGACGCGATCGAGGTCTTCGACCGCAGCGCCGCCGCGCTGGAGCCGGACTATGTGCTGCTCCACCTCGGCAGGGCCGATCTGGCGCGCTTCTCCGTGGACGCTGCGGGCTTTGAGCGCGACTACCGCGCGCTGATCGCGCATATCCGCGCCGTCTGCGGCAAGGGTACCGCGATCGCCGTCGTGTCCCTCGATAACCCGAACCACTCCGCAATGGTCGCGGAGATGGACCGCCGCCTGAAGCTCATCGCCGAGAGCGAGCGCGTCGAGTTCTGCGACGTGCGCTCCATGAGCTGGAAGCCCGCCGCCACCCGCGAGGTGATGGACTTCGTGAGCGAGGTCGGCTTTATGATGCCGCTGCGCATCAAGCGCCCGGTTTACGACGTGGCGCGCGTCTTCTTCGCTTACAGCCGCGCCTTCGCCCCCGCCGCCGAGCTCACCGAGGCGAGCGAGCAGACCGTCGCGTAAACAAGATAGTTTCCTTTCTCTCTTTCTTTCTCCGCCTTTCCCCCAAAGGCGAAGCGCCGGGTCGAACATGACCCGGCGCTTTTTTGCTCTTTTCCGCATTTGCATCTTGCCGTCATCCATGCTAATATAGTAGCGACTTTCCCCGAAAAGGAGGCCAAGCTTATGCCGGAACAGCGCAGCATCTGTCTGCTGAACGACTCCTTCCCGCCGGTTATTGACGGCGTGGCAAACGCCGTGGTGAACTACGCCGCGGCGATTACGAAAAACTACGGCAGCGCGGCGGTGGTCACGCCGTTTTACCCGAACGCGGACGACAGCGTCTACCCCTTCCCCGTCCTGCGCTACCCAAGCGTGGACTTCACGAAGCTCGTGGGCTACCGCGCGGGCTTCCCGCTCTCGCCGGAGCTTCTGCACCGCATCGAGGCAGGGCATTTTGACCTGCTCCACAGCCACTGCCCCATCACCTCCACAGTGCTGGGCAGGATGCTGCGCGAGCGCCTCGGTCTGCCGCTCGTGTTCACTTACCACACGAAGTTCGACATCGACATTGCGAACGCCATCCGCGGCAGGGCGCTTCAGGAGGCGGCGATCCGCATTTTAGCGGAGAATATCTCCGACTGCGACGAGGTCTGGACCGTCAGCCGCGGCGCGGGCGAGAATCTGCGCTCGCTGGGCTACGCGGGCGACTATCTCGTCATGCCGAACGGCGTCGACTTCCCCGCCGGGCGCGTTCTGGACGACGCGGCGCGCGCCGTCGGCGCGGAGCTCGATCTGCCGGAGGACGTGCCGCTTTACCTCTTCGTCGGGCGCATGATGTGGTACAAGGGGCTGCGCATCACGCTCGACGCGCTGAAGACCCTCGCCGACGCAGGGCGCGACTTCCGCATGGTCTTTGTCGGCGGCGGGGGCGACGCCGAGGAGGTGCGCGCTTACGCCGACTCGCTTGGGCTCGGCGGGCGGGTCTTCTTCCAGCCGCCGATCTATGACCGCGAGGTCATCCGCGCGTGGTACTGCCGCGCGGATCTGTTCCTCTTCCCCTCCACCTTCGACACGAACGGTCTCGTCGTGCGCGAAGCCGCCGCCTGCGCGCTGCCGAGCGTGCTCGTCGCAAAAAGCTGCGCCGCCGAGGACGTGACGGACGGGCAAAACGGCTTCCTCATCGCGGAAAACGCGGAGAGCATGGCGGCGCTGCTGCTGCGCATCGGCGCTGACCGGGCGCTGCTCCGCGCCGTCGGCGCGCGGGCGCAGGCGGAGCTTTATATCTCGTGGGAAGATGCCGTGGCGCGCGCCTGCGCCCGCTACGAGACCGTGCTGGAAAACCAGCGCGCCGGGGTCTACGCCGCGCGCGAACGCCGCCTCTCCGACGGGCTCCTCCGCGGCACCGCCGAGAGTCTCGACGCCCTGAACACCCTCCGCGCCGGAGCAAAGGAGCTGCACGAGACCTTAGAGCAAAACGCCCAGCGCCGCCGGACCGAAGCGCAGGAAAAGTTGAGCGAGCTCCGCG
>CALJDB010000056.1 GCA_938023775.1 uncultured Clostridia bacterium | reverse complement strand
GACGGATATATAACCCCTTCCAATGCAGATAAAAGTGACTATATTTTCTATACGGGCTGTTATGCACCGGCATTCGGTCTGTATGACACATTTGAGGGAAGCCGGGACTACAAAACACCGATTACGCGCGCAGCGTTCATTTCTCTGCTCTATTCCGCGGTGCCGGAGGAGCTGTTTCCGGAGGAACTGCCGGAAACAACGATCCCGGACGTGGATACGGATACGGACCTCGGGCGAATGATCGCAGCGTTTTATGCCGTGGGCGTCCTCTGCGGGACGGACGAAGACGGCACCTTTGACGGCGATCGCGCGATCACCCGCGCGGAGGAAGCTGTCATCTTCAGCCGCGTCCTGCAAAAGCTGGGGTTTTGATGCATGAAAAGGAGCGGGCAGCACGAAAGCCGCCCGCTCTGTTTTTCGCTTTTCCGGTTCTCATTCCTCGACCGCGAAGAGCTCCACAAGCGAGAAGTCCTCAAACTCCGGCTTGAAGCTGAACTCCGCCGCGGAGAACCACTCCTCGGACATGTTGGAGAAGAGCGCGTCCGCCGCCGCGGCGCGGAGCGTCACGGGCTGGTAGGAGCTGTCGTAGGTGAACACGTGGTCCGCGCCGAAGGCGGGGTGGAAGAGGATGTGGTAGCCGAACTCGCTCTCCACGATCTCGGACACTGCGCCCTCGTCGAGCGCGAGCGCCGCGTTATAGAATGCGTCGACCATCGTGCCCTCCTGGAAATAGTAGCCGTCCGGATAGTAGCCGGGGGTGTAATCCTCGCTGTATTCCTCGATGAGCGCGTCGAACTTCGCCTCCAGCTCGTCGGCGGGGCAGTTCTTCAGCTCCGCGAGCAGCGCCTCCGCCTGCGCCTTTTTTTCGGCGATCGTCTCGTCATCGAGCGGCTGGCGGCTGTCGTCCACGGTCTTGAGCAGAATGTGCTTGGCGTGGAGATACCCGGCGTCCTTCGCGTAGCCGATCGCGTCCTCGTCGCTGAGGTTTTCGCCGTCGACGCCGTAGAAGTGCTCGAACATCTTGTTATAGAGCAGCGACGCCGTCACCTGCGTGTAATAAAAGTCCTCGGTCATGCCGTTGTCGCGCAGCAGCTGGTCCACGTCGCCCTCGACATAGGTGTCGGCGTAGGTCTGGAGATCTTCGGCAATGTCCGCGAGCTCCTCGTCCGTGACGGAAATGCCGAGCTCCGCCGCCTTTTCGTTGATGGTGACGATCTGGCTGAGATAGTCCTTCGCGCAGTCGATCACCCACTGCTCCATCGTGTAGCCCTCGGTGAGCTCGGCGGAGAGGTCCGTGATGCCGTAGTTATTCTGGAGCGTCAGGATATACTGATACGCCGCGCCGAAAAAGCTGTCCCAAGTCACGTCCGTGCCGTTCACGGTCGCGACGACGGTGTCCGCCGCGTAATCGGCGTATGCTTCCTCGCGGGAGCGGGTGGGGGCGGCGGTTTCCGTGGGCGTCTCGGTCGCGTCGGGGGTCTCGGTGGGCTCGGCGCTCTCGGTCGGGGTCTCGGTCTCCGCCGGATCGGTCTTTCCGCTGCCGCAGCCGGCGAGGCACGCCAGCAGCAGCGCCGCGGCGCAGAGAATGCTCATGATCTTTTTCATTTTGTAAAAAGCTCCTTTGCCTTTGATGAGCCTTCATTTTACCACGCTTTTACCCCGAACGCAAGGAAATGTGAAACTTTAACAGTCTGTTCACTTGAAATTCACATATTGCCTGTGATATAATGACGGAGCTTGACACTGCGCCGCGGGGAGAGAGACCGCGGTAACGGGAGGCTTTTTTCTTTATGAACAAACGGATGATGCTTCTGGTGAACCCGAACGCCGGAAAGGGCGGCTACAAGACGGTTCTCGGGGGGGTGCTTCAGGTCTTCTGCGCCGACGGCTGGCTGCCGACGGTTTATTTTACGAGCCGCGCCGGCGAAGCGCCGGAGCTTGTGCGGCAGAATGAGGAAAACTACGACCTGATCGTCTGCCTCGGCGGGGACGGAACGCTGAGCGAGGTCTGCGCCGGCATGATGCGCGCGGAACGCAAGCGACCCATCGGTTATATCCCGCTCGGCACTGCGAACGACGTTGCGCGAACGCTGCACCTTTCCAATAAGCCTATTGAGGCGGCAAAGCAGATCCTTGCCGGGAAGCCGCTGCCCTTCGACATTGGGCGCTTCGGAACGGACGATTTCTTTACCTACGTTGCCGCCTTCGGCGCGTTCACGGAGGTCAGCTACGCCACGCCGCAGGACCGCAAGCAGGCGCTCGGTCATCTGGCGTATATGCTTGAGGGCATGCGCCGGCTCAGCAAGATCGTGCCACACCGTGCGATCGTTGAGTATGACGGCGGCACCGTGGAGGACGATTTCATCTTCGGCGCGGTGACAAACTCCACCTCCGTCGCCGGCCTCGTGAAGCTCCACGACGGCATGGTCGACCTCTCGGACGGCATGTTCGAGGTGCTGCTCGTCCGCAACCCGCTCGACGTCATCGAGCTCGGCGACATTATCAGCTCCGCCCTCTCGGCGGACTTTTCCGGACCCAACATCCTGTTTCTGAAAAGCCGCGAGGTCCGCATTATGTTCGATGAGCCCATCGCATGGACGCGCGACGGCGAGTTCGGCGGCGAGCACCGCGACGTGTTCATCGTGAACCAGCACCCCGGCGTGGAGATTATCGTCTGAGTGCGGTTTTTGTGCAGTTTGTCGGGACGGGACGCGGAATTTTGTGGAATCTGTGTCTTTTTGCCGATTGACAAACTTGGTTTTCCGGTGTTATGATTTCAGCGTCAAAAGCAAAAGCCCACCTTCGAGGAAAGGAGAAAACCGGAGAATGAAAAAGTCTGCGTTCGTCATGATGGATATG
>CALJDB010000055.1 GCA_938023775.1 uncultured Clostridia bacterium | reverse complement strand
AAACTCCGGCTCGCAGGCGAGCGTGACCATCATCCGCTCGCTCTCGCTCGGCGACGTGGAGTTTTCAGACATTCTGCGCGTTATCTGGAAGGAATTCCGCACCTCCGTCCTCTGCGGCGCAACGCTCGCGGCGGCGAGCTTTGTGAAGATCCTGCTTGTAGACCGGCTGCTGATGGGCAACGACGGGATCACCTTCGCCGTAGCACTTGTCGTGTGCCTGACGCTTTTTATCACCGTCGTCTGCGCCAAGATCGTCGGCTGCACGCTGCCGATGCTGGCGGAAAAGCTGAAGCTGGACCCCGCCGTGATGGCGAGTCCCTTCATCACAACGATCGTGGACGCCATTTCGCTTTTGATCTACTTTACGATCGCGAAGGCGATTCTGCATATTTAACTAAGGAGAGAGAAGAGAGAATGAGTATCGTCGGGCTGCTGTCCCGTATGGGCGTGCTGTTTGCCTTCCTCGCGGTCGGGCTGCTGTGCGCCAAGCTCGGCTGGCTCGATGAGCACGGTGGAAAATCGCTGAACAAGCTGGTGCTGAACGTTTTTGCCCCCTGCATCGTGCTCGCGTCCGTGCTGAGCACGGAGCTGGAATACGCCGTGGGCGACATTATGACCCTGCTGTGGCAGGGAGCGGCGCTGAACGCGCTTCAGCTTGCACTTGGCTTCGTCTGCGCCCTCATCTTTTTCCGCCGCGACAAAAACCGCAGCCAGTTCCATCTGCTGACCGCATTCGGCAACACCGTGTTCATGGGGTTTCCGGTCGTGGCGTCCATTCTGGGCGACGACGCGATTTTTTTGGCGTCCATGTGCTCCATTCCCTTTAACCTTTTCATCTATTCTATCGGCGTGCTCCTCGCGGGCGGAAAGGGGAGCCTGAAGCAGTTTCTGCTCCGCCTCCTGAATCCGCCGTTTCTCGCAAACTTTGTCGGGCTTGCGCTTTTTCTGCTGCCCATCCGCGCGCCGGAGCCGGTGATCGAGGTGTTCGACGCACTGGGCGGCATGGTCGTGCCGCTTTCGATGATGCTCATCGGCATGTCCCTCGCGAGGCTGAGCCTGCGCGCCATCTTTTCCGACTGGCGCGTTTATGTTCTCGCCGGCTGCCGGTTGCTGCTCGCGCCGGTGGTGATTTTTCTCGTGATGCGTCTTTTCGTGCGCGACGTGCTG
Organism: uncultured Clostridia bacterium; assembly: GCA_938023775.1. GTDB lineage: Bacteria > Bacillota > Clostridia > Oscillospirales > Oscillospiraceae > SVKR01. Next base: position 959 of record CALJDB010000055.1, on the reverse strand, counting down.
TTTCTGGACCTGTTCGTGATTCTCGCCGCGATGCCCTGCGCCTCCGTGCTGCCCATCCTCTGCGGCGAATACGGCGGGGACGAGGCGCTTGCGAGCAAGTGCGTTTTCGTAACGACGCTCCTCTCCCTCGCAACGGTCCCACTGATGCTCGGCATTCTGCTGAAATAAAAATGCACCCCGGTCCAATTTGGACCGGGGTTTTGCCTTCGCTGTTTAAAATTTGCCGCTGCTGCCATTTCCGGCGCCACCGCCGCCGTCGTGGTCGCGGTCGTTGATGCGTGTCCGTGTTTCGGTCGTACGGCTGTAGCGGTCGCTCCGGGCGGTCAGGGTCAGCCCGCCGGGTGCGACATAGACGGCGGCGGAGCGCTGCGCGCGGACGGACTTCATCCTGCCCTTCAGAATCAGGCAGACCGTCAGCACCACGGCGCAGGCGACAAGGGCGGAGATAATGAGCTTGCCCACCGGCACGCGGCGCAGGGGCTTCCCGCTCGCCGCAAGCTCCAGCAGCGGATGCGCAATCCGGAGATCACCTATGTTGCCGGCGGACACCTCTCTACCGTGCTGAAGGCAGACGATTACGCCTGTGTGATCCGCGCGTTTCTGATGGAATATATGCCGCGACATGCCGTTTCTGATAGAAACTCATAATCTATTTCAGAATATCAGGATCAATAAATGCAGAAAAAGCGGCAATTCAAATGGATGAATTGCCGCTTTTTTTCGTGGTGCGGGCATGGGGACTCGAACCCCAACGCATCACTGCACGAGAACCTAAATCTCGCATGTCTACCAATTCCATCATGCCCGCATATATGAGTGGCAGGGATACCTGTCGCTATTTTGTTTCCCTCTGATTTTTACACGGCGAGGGAACCGAGGCGGAGCGTAACGCTTGATCCGCATCTACAAAACAGGATGGACCTGCTTTTACCAAAGAATGAGCACGGCGAATGATGGGG
>CALJDB010000054.1 GCA_938023775.1 uncultured Clostridia bacterium | reverse complement strand
GCTCGAACGGTCAGGTCTCCGGCAAGCTGGAGGTCAGCATCGGCGCGGACGAGAACGGCCACCTCTACGCCGTTTATACCAGCGCCGTCTCCGGCACGACGAACAACGCCATTTACCTCGCCTCCTATGACCCCGCCGCGGGCTGGAGCGACGGCGTGATCCTCGCGATGAACGGCATGGACGTCTATGAGCAGAGCGGCACGAACGGCTGGAGCGAGGAGCTCACGCAGGCGGCTTACTGGGGCGTCTCCGGCAAAAACGGCGGCATTCTGACCTCCGCAAACGCCAAGGGTCTCTTCGGCGAGAGCGGCACGGACATCTACAACACGCTTGCCGCCCTCGATACCAAGCTCGGCAACGGCAAGTCCGTCACGCTCGGCGGGCTCCAGACCTCCTTCGGCACGAGCAAGGATGACCTCCTGATCCTCACTCGCGGCGTCACCACGCCGCTTCAGGCGCTCGCCACCAAGAGCGCGAACAGCGCGGGCAAGGAGGAGACCAAGTGGAACGTCACGCCCACCTACACAAACGGCAAGATGGACACCACGTCCGGCATTTACGCCATCCGTTACGGTCACAGCGAAAAGGACCTCGGCGAGGGCTCCATCTCCTTCGTCCGCGCCGACTTCAGCGCCGGCACTGCCCTCCAGATCGAAGCCAGCGCCGTCAACGTCGGCGACACGGCATTCTATTATGACAGCGCCAAGGGCCCCATCACCGTCACGCTGACGGCGGGCGGTCAGACGCTGCTGGAGAGCAAGCTCGTGCGAAAGAACGAAAATGGTGTTGACGAGGGCTACAACGTCAAGCCCGGTCAGACCGTCGCCATCTCCGGCACCGCCGCGGCGCTGGAGAAGGACCTTGAAAACGGCACGGAGTTCATCCTCACCGTTGCGGAAGCGGGCGAGGGCGGCGCAAGCAAGTCCATCACCCTCTTCACCGTGTCGAAGAAGCCCGACCTCAGTGTTGAGCAGCTTTCGCTGACGAAGCCGATTGTCTCCGATAACGGCAGCAGCACGACCTATCAGTTCTCCTTCAACGCCGCCAACCGCGGCAGCGGAGATGCCGAGGACGTTTACGTCCAGATTTCCTACGCCGACGGCGAGGACGAAAACGGCAACCGCACTTACCGCGCGCTTGACCTGACACTTGATGGCACGAAGCTGACGACGGGCGAGCAGGCGGAGCTGGCGACGCAGGCTGCGGATGACCCGAACAACGCGAAAAACGGCATTTATTACCTCCGCGATGAAAAAGGCGGCACCGGCATCAGCGCCGGCTACGGCCGCAAAGTCAGCGGCGAGCTGACCGTGCCCAGCAAGGCTTACGCCGCGGGCGAGGCCAAGGGGCTTGAGCTGCGCGTCGAGATCTTCAGCGGGAACGACAGCATCAACACGACGCTCATCACCCAGTCGGCGCACAACGAGTATTACACGGCGAACAACACCGCCTCGGTTGCTGCCGGCGCCGTGACGGACTTCACCGCCGCGTCCCGCATCGTCATCCCGCTCGGCACCACGACGCTCATCCCGCTCTCCGCGGTCAGCTCCCGCGGCACCAAGCCGAGCATCACCGTGGCGGAGACCGGCGACGCCAACGACGACGACGGTCAGAACATCGGCATCCTGAACTTCAAGCAGAGCTCCGCCTCCGGCGGCAAGGTCAGCGGCGTCATCTCCATCACGCCGTCCAGCCTCGGCACCGGCATCATCAACGTCCATGACACGGCGACCAACTCTCTCGTCGCCATCGCCTTTGAGGTCACGGACTCCGAGGACGGCATCGACATCTATAAGGACAACGAGTCCTTCGCGTTCTACAACAAGGACAAAACCAAGGTCGACCCGGCGGACACCGCCGCGACCGGCGACTGGACCTTCACCGACGCGGCAACGTGGGGTACGGGCGAGAACAAGGAATCCCCGCTGCGCAACAACCTCTCTTACGGCAAGTCCGGAGCTTACTTCCTCTTCTCCTCCGTCGCCGAGAGCATCGATCTCTATTTCAGCGGCACGATCACGGTCGGCTCGACCGACCCGAATGTCCCCGACAAGACTTACACCAACGTCGGCGGCAGCACGCCGGTCAGAAATATCCCGATCGCCGAGATCAAGGACGGCAAGCTCGACGCCCGCACCGTTACCATCACCGTCAGCGGCGAGGAGACCGCGGCGTTCGACCGCCTCGTGGAGCACTATCCGGGCAACATCGTCCCGCTCCCGAGCTTCGACCGTGTTGCGCCGAACCTCTACTGGTCGCGCTCGTTCCCGGCAACAGCCTCGATCGAGTCGGGCAGCGGCACGGAGATCGCGCTGAAGCTCTACGCCCTCGACGACGGCGGCATCAGCTACATCGAGGTCAACGGTGCGCGCTACGCCGCAGGCGATGCGTCCGTCGCCCAGCTCGACCCGGACGGCAGACTCCTCTGCTACACCTTCCCGGACATCACCGCCAACGGCACCTACACCGTTGCCGTGGCGGACACCTCCGGCAACATCACCCGCGAGACGCTCGTCGTCGACTGGTTCAACAGCAAAGCGAGCGGCGATGCGGGGACCGTGGATGCCCCGGAGCTCACCGCAGGGTTCTATGTGGGCAGCGACAAGCTCGGCGCAAGCGCCATCGTCGGCTCCAAGCAGATCGATAAGCTGAATCTCCGTGTCACACCGGTGACTGC
>CALJDB010000053.1 GCA_938023775.1 uncultured Clostridia bacterium | reverse complement strand
CGACTTCGGCATCGACCCGCGGGTCGGCGCTTACTGCGACAAAATTCTTGCCGGTCTCACGGAACGCTTCGCGGAGATCGACCGCGTAGCGGAGGAAAACCAAGCCAAGGTCCTGCGCGCCATGCAGCGAAATCGTGTGGACGCCGCATGCTTCGCCGGCTCGACCGGCTACGGCTACGACGACGTCGGGCGCGACACGCTTGAGCGCGTTTACGCCTCCGCGTTCCACACCGAGTCCGCGCTCGTGCGGCCCCAGCTCGTCTGCGGCACCCATGCGCTCGCCGTGGCGCTCTCCGCCAACCTCCTGCCCGGCGACGAGCTGCTCTCCCCCGTCGGCAAGCCTTACGATACGCTCGAGGAGGTCATCGGCATCCGCCCCTCCGCCTGCTCGCTGCGCGAATACGGCGTCAGCTATGCGCAGGTCGACCTTCTGCCGGACGGCGGCTTCGACTGGGACGGCATCCGCCGCGCCATCAACGAAAAAACGAAGCTCATCACCATCCAGCGCAGCAAGGGCTACGCGATGCGCCCGACGCTTTCCGTTTCCCGCATCGGCGAGCTCATCGCCTTCTGCAAGATGTGCAAGCCGGACGTGCTCTGCATGGTCGATAACTGCTACGGCGAGTTCGTCGAGATGACGGAGCCGAGCGACGTCGGCGCGGATATGATTGTCGGCTCGCTCATCAAAAACCCCGGCGGCGGGCTTGCGCCCATCGGCGGGTATATCTGCGGCAAGAAGGCATGCGTGGACCGCTGCGCTTACCGGCTCTCCGCGCCCGGTCTCGGACAGGAGGTCGGCGCGAGCCTCGACGTCAAGCGCGCGCTCTATCAGGGCTTCTTCATGGCGCCGGTGACGACCGCGGGCGCGCTCAAGGGCGCGATCTTCGCCGCGCGGCTTTATGAGTCGCTGGGCTTTCCCGTCGTGCCGAACGGCACGGAGAGCCGCCACGACATCATTCAGGCGGTGGAGCTCGGCTCGCCGGAGCGCATGGTCGCCTTCTGCGAGGGCATTCAGGCAGCCGCGCCGGTTGACAGCTATGTCCGCCCCGTTCCCGCGCCGATGCCCGGCTACGACAGCGACGTCATCATGGCAGCGGGCGCCTTCGTGCAGGGCAGCAGCATCGAGCTGAGCGCGGACGGACCGATCCGCGCGCCGTATTCCATCTATTTCCAAGGCGGTCTCACGTGGTATAACGCCAAGCTCGGTATTCTGATGAGCTTGCAGAAGCTCTTTGAAAAGAATCTTGTGACCCTTCCGGAGTAAAAAAATGAGTCTGCAAAACCGCCATTTCCGGCGGCGTCCGCCTCCCTTGTTCTGATTTTTCCCGAATTACACAAAGAAAATCAGAAAAGGAGTTTTAAAAATTTAAGATGTGGTTTTGGTTTGCCATCATCGCGCTGCTCTGCTGGAGCGGCAGCGACCTCTTTTCCAAGCTCGGCTGCGCCGACGCGCGGGACAAGTATTCCCACCTGAAAATGGTCATCGCCGTGGGCGTCGTCATGGGTCTGCACGCGGCCTATGAGATCTTTATCGGCGGCGTGGTCATCACTTGGGACATCATTCTGATGTATCTGCCCGTCTCGCTGCTTTACATTGTCTCCATGGCGGTCGGCTATTTCGGGCTGCGCTATATCGAGCTCAGCATCTCCTCGCCGATCTGCAACTCCTCCGGCGCGCTCGTCGCGGTGCTGACGCTCATCACCGCCGGCATCGGCGATCTTGTGCCGATGCAGCTCGCCGCCACGGGGCTCGTGTGCCTCGGCGTCGTGATGCTCGGCGTTGTGGAGGCGCGCGAGGACGATGAGCTGCGCGCCGCGCGGCAGGAAAAGAGCAACTACAAATACGCCAAGAGCTGGCTCGCCATCGCCCTGCCGGTCATCTACTGCCTGCTCGACGCGATCGGCACCTTTGCCGACTCCCTCGTGCTCGAAAAGCTCAGCACCGTCGTGGAGGGCTACGAGGACAGCTGCAACGTCGCTTACGAGCTGACCTTCCTCGCCGCGGGCGTGGTCAGCTTTATCTACACCGTGCTCATCAAGCGCCAGCGGCTGCTGCCGAAGCAGGAAGCACCGAAATACGCCGGCGCCGTGTTCGAGACTGCGGGCCAGTTCGCGTATATCTACGCGTTGGCGGACACCGAGCACGTCGTGCTCTCCGCGCCCATCATCTCCGCTTACTGCGCCGCCAGCGTCATCTGGGGGCGGATCTTCCTGAAGGAAAAGCTCTCTTGGAAGCACTACGCGACGATCGCGTGTATCGTTGTCGGCGTGGCAATCTTGGGGCTTTATGATGCTTGAACAGGTTAAATAATGCGTTTGGTCCCGCCCGGTTTTTCGGGCGGGACT
>CALJDB010000052.1 GCA_938023775.1 uncultured Clostridia bacterium | reverse complement strand
TCGGCAAGCTGAGCTTCGACATGAGCTGCTGCGCACCGGAGGAGGGCATGGAGCAGGCAGGGCAGGACATGGCGGAGGTCGGCAGACAGTATTATAAGCTGATGCACTCCAAAACCTATGAGCGCCTCCTGACGGAGCTGCACGCGGACAGCGAGGGACTGACACCCGTGCAGAAAAAGGTCGTGGAGCAGCTCTGGGACCAATGGAAAAGGGTCAAAAATATCCCCGCGGACCTCGACCACGGGATGCAGCTGGAGTCCAATCGCGCCTACGCCAAGTGGCTGGAGGCGAAAAACGCGAGCGATTTCGGCATGTTCCGCGACAGCTTCGCCGCGCTCATCGGCTATACGCGCCGGACCATCGACCTGCGCGACGAGAAGAAGGCGACGTATTATGACACCTGCCTCGACGACTATGAAAAAGGCGGCTCCATCGCCCAGCTGGACGAATTTTTCGACGCGCTCAAGGCGCGCATCGTGCCGCTTTTGGCGCGCATCGGGCGCGAGGGCAAGCCCATCCGCGAGGATTTCCTGACCCGCCCCTGCCCCATCCCGCAGCAGGAGGCGTTTTCCAGATACCTGCTGGAGCTGGAGGGGCTGCGCACGAAGGCGCTCGTGCTCATGACGACGGAGCACCCCTTCACGACCAATTTCGGTCCCCACGACGTGCGCGTCACGACGCACTATTATGAGGAGAACTTTATCTCCAACATCTTCACCACGCTCCACGAGGGCGGTCACGCGCTTTTTATGCAGAACGAGCCGGAGGAGTTTTACCGCGAGCACGCCGCGGACGGCATGACGAGCGCCATGCACGAGTGCATCTCCCGCTTTTACGAAAATCTCATCGGCAGAAACGAGGCGTTCATCCGCTTCGTCTACCCCAAGCTGCGCGAGGTGACGGGCGACACCTTCGCCGACGTCAGCGAGCGCGAGCTCTATGAGGCTGTCAACATTGCGCGCCCCGGCCTCATCCGCTGCGACGCCGACGAGCTGACCTACTGCCTCCACATCCTCATCCGCTACGAGCTGGAAAAGGCGTTTGTCAACGGCGAGATCACCGTGGACGAGATCCCGGCGCTCTGGAACGCGAAGTATAAGGAATACCTCGGACTCGACGTCCCGGACGACGCGCAGGGCTGCCTGCAGGACGTCCACTGGACCGGCAATTACGGCTATTTCCCGTCCTACGCCCTCGGCAGCGCCTACGGCGTGCAGATCCTGCGCACGATGGAGCGCGACTTCGACGTTTTTGCCGCCGTGGAGCGCGGCGACCTCCTGCCCATCCGCGACTGGCTCACCGAGCACGTTTTCTCCATCGCCTCCGTCACCACCCCCGACGAATGGATCCGCGCCATCACCGGCGAGGGGCTCAATGTGAACTACTTCCTCGATTATCTGGAGGAGAAGTTCACGAGGCTGTATTTCTGATTTTTTATCCCCCGAAAACCGCCAGAAGCACGCCGTAGACCATGCTGGCGCCGACGCCGAAGATGATGACGGGTCCGGCAATGGTGAACATTTTTGCGGCGGTGCCGGTGACGAGACCCTCGGCGCGGAACTCCAGCGCGGGGGAGACGACGGCATTGGAAAAGCCTGTGATGGGCACGAGCGTGCCTGCCCCGGCACGGCGCGCGATGCGGTCGTAGACGCCGATGCCGGTCAGCAGCGCGCCGAGAAACACGAGCGCGATGGAGCACCACGTCCCCGCGTCGTCGCGCGATGCGCCGAGCGCGGCGAAGGCATCCGTCAGCCCCTGCCCGACGCAGCAGATGAGCCCGCCGATCCAGAATGCTTGCACCATATCCTTCCCAAGCGGCGAGCGCGGCGCGGCGCGCTTTACCAGCGCGGCGTATTCTTCGTTCGTAAGCTTCATTCATCCAGCTCCCTTCTGCGCTTTAGCTTGCGGAAAAAGCCGGAAAAAATGCGCCGCGGCGCAAAAAAAGCGTGAATTGGCTTTTCTTCGCCGCGGCGGCGTGCTATGCTCTTTGCTATGGAACTCTTTTTTTCATTGGAAGACGAGCTGCCCGCGGACGCGGGCTTTTCGCTCTGGGGCGGCGCGCATCTCACGGCGCTTGCGCTCGCGGCGGCGCTCATCGCGGGGCTCTGCCTCGGCTTTCGCCGCGCGTCGGAGAGCGGGCGGCGGGCGCTGTGCCGCGGCGTCGGCTGGGCGGTGCTGGCACTGGAGCTGCTGCGTGCGGGGAATCTTATGCTCCGCGGCGCGTTCTCCGTCTATTATCTGCCGCTGCACCTCTGCGGACTCGCGGTGTTTTTCACGCTGGGGGACGCCCTGAAGCCGAGCGCGCTCATCGGAAATTTTCTTTACAGCACCTGTATGCCCGGCGCGGCGTTCGCGCTGCTTTTTCCGGACTGGACGGCTTACCCGGTCTGGGGCTACCATTCCGTCGTGGCGTTCGCGGTCCATGCGCTGATCGTCGCTTACCCGCTGATGCTGGTCGCGGGCGGCGCGCTGCGGCGGGAAGTGCGGCTTCTGCCGCGCTGCTTTGCGCTGCTGCTTGTCCTCGCCGCCGCGGTCTACGGCTTCGACCGTCTCGTCGGCGCAAATTATATGTTTCTCCTCGCCCCCGCGCCCGGCTCACCCCTCGAATGGTTCGCCGGCTTTCTGGGAAACCCTGGCTATCTGCTGGGCTACCTCCCCATGTTAGCCGCAGTCTGGGCAGCCCTCTACCTGCCGGGGAAAAGATGAAAAAAGCCTCGCTTAAGTTCGCGGCGCGCCCTAAAGGACTAGCGCCTTCGGCGCGTCGCACCCGCGAAAAAAATCCAATCCATTTTTCGGCGCGACACGTGCGTGCCGAAAAATACTCTGCGCGGAGG
>CALJDB010000051.1 GCA_938023775.1 uncultured Clostridia bacterium | reverse complement strand
CTGATTCTGTTCGAGACCAAGGGCCCGGACTTCTTCCTCCACACGCCGGAAAGCGAGGAGTAATACCGCCGAGATTTGAAAAACATCATATTATATCCCGCGCTCCGCGGGCGAGAAACCCCGGCGAAAAAACCTCACGCCCCGCAGAGCCACTGCGCCATGCTGCGCAGCTGCCCGGCGAGCTCCGCCGTCATGGGCTGCTCCTCGCCGAGCTGCGGTTTTCCTCCCGCCTTGCTGACAGGCATGATGCGCTTTGTCAGGAATGAGACAAACATCTCCGCCAGCGTCTCCGCGTTTTGCTCGGCGAACTCCGTCCGCGTCTCCAGGCGGCGGACATAGGACGCGAAATGCGCGCAGAGGACGGGCGAAACGAACCACGCCTCACGGCGCAGGGCATCGAAATTCATCGCCTCGCCGATGAAAACGCGCATCAGCTCGATCTTGTCGGAGAGCTCCTCGACATAGGCGCGGGCGAGAACGGCGAGGTCCGCCTCCGCGTCGCGGAAGCTGAGCTTGGCGTCGGTCGCCGCGCCGTCGAAGCGGCTGGGCAGCTCGCGGCGGACGGCGGTGAGAAACAGGGTCTCCTTATCGTGGAAATAGCGGAAAATAGTGAGGGCGTTGACGTCCGCTTTTTCTGCGATCTCCTTGACGGCGGAGTTCTTGTAGCCGCGGCGGGAAAAGGTCTGCATCGCGCTCTGCAAAATGCGCTCCTCGGTTGTCATGCTGTCTCCTCCTCCCCGGTCCGCGGCGCGGCGAGCGCGCAGACAAAGTCCGCGTAGCGCGCGGACTCACGGTCCAAAATCTCGTCCATCGGCAGCGCGTCCGTCTCCTCCATCAGCAGCTGGGGCGCCTTCACGAGGAAGACGGAGAACAGATACTCCGAGAGCGCGGCGCAGTCGATGTCCGCGATGCGCCCAAGGGCGCGCAGACGCTCCAGATACGCCACCATCTCGCTCGCCATCGTGTCGATATGGTCAACGGCGGCGTGGTAAAACTCGCGGTCGAAAACCTCGTCGATCTGCTGCACGGAGAGGCGGTAGTTCGGAATGTGCTTAACGCAGGCGCTGAGGAAGGCGCGGAACAGCTGCCTTAAATCGCCGCGCAGGTCCTCCCCGTCGCTTAGCGTTTGGGGCGCGAGACTCTCGCCGCTGAGGGTGTTTGCCCAGAAAATCTCCTGAAACAAATCCTTTTTGCTGCCGAAATTGCGGAAAATCGTCGCCTCGTTGACGCCCGCCTCCCGCGCGATGGCGAGCGTTGTGGTCTCCATATAGCCGTTTTCCGTGAAAAGCCGGATCGCGGCGTCCATGATCTTGCGGCGCGAGGCGGTGTTCCTCCGGCGCGGCGCGGGTAAGTTCTCCATGTTGCTCTCCTTCCGGTGCTTGCAGTGCTTTTCCACAAGATACCACAAAAATCAGACACTTGCAATAAGAATTTTCAGAGGGCTTGCGCGGCGGGAACATCTGGGCTACAATGGACTAAAAACGTGAAAAGGACGGCACGAAAAAATGGAAAAGATCCTGTTCGTAAACGCCTGTGTGCGCCCGGAATCGCGGACGCGGCGGCTCGCGGAGGCGGCGCTCGCGCAGCTTGACGGGGAGGTCGAGACGCTCTCCCTCGGCGCGGAGCGCATCCCGCCGCTGGACGCGGAGCGTCTCGCCGCGCGCGACCGGCTCTGCGCCGCGCGGGACTATGGCGCGCCGATGTTCCGCTATGCGCGCCAGCTCGCCGCCTGCGACACGCTCGTCGTCGCCGCGCCTTACTGGGACCTCTGCTTCCCCGCGCTGCTGAAGTGCTGGCTGGAGGCGGTCTGCGTCGGCGGCGTCACGTTCCATTACGGCGAAGACGGCACGCCCCGCACCCACTGCCGCACCCGCCGCCTGCTCTATATTACCACCGCCGGCGGCTATCTCGGCGACCGCAATTTCGGCTTTGAATACGTCAAAGCCCTCGCCGAGACCTTCTTCGGCGTGAAGGAATCCCGCCTCATTGCCGCCGAGGGTCTCGACATTCTCGGCAACGACCCCGAAGCGATCCTGCAAACCGCGATTGCGGGGATCTAAAAAGCAAAAAGAGCAGCCGAACGGCTGCTCTTTTTCATTTTTTCAACCATTTCTAAATCTCGCCAGAAAGTCCCGCGTTTCCTGCTTCTGCGGGTTTCCGAACAGTTCCGCGGGGGCTCCCTGCTCGCAGATGACGCCGGAGTTCATATACACCACGCGGGTGCTGACGTCGCGGGCAAACGCCATTTCGTGGGTCACGACGAGCATCGTCATGCCCTCGCGCGCGAGGTCCTGCATGACGGAGAGCACCTCGCCGACCATTTCAGGGTCCAGCGCGCTCGTCGGCTCATCGAAGAGCAGCACCTCCGGGTCCATCGCCATGGCGCGCGCGATGGCAACGCGCTGCTTCTGGCCGCCGGAGATCTGGCGCGGCCGGGCGTGGATATAAGGCGCCATACCAACCTTTTCGAGATAGTGCATTGCGTGCTCCGCCGCGGTCTTTTTGTCGCGCTTTAAGACCTTGACCTGCCCGACAACGCAGTTTTGCAGCACGGTCATATTGCTGAACAGGTTGAAGGACTGGAACACCATACCGACGTGGCTGCGGTATTCCGCCGCCTTCACGCTCCTGCCCGCGACGTCCGCGCCGTGGTAGAGGATTTGACCGCTCGTGGGCGTTTCCAGCAGATTGACGCAGCGCAGGAGCGTGCTCTTGCCGGAGCCGGACGCACCGATGATGGAGATGACGTCGCCCTTTTTCACGTCGAAGTCGATGTCGCGCAGCACCTCGTGATTGCCAAAGCTCTTGGAGAGGTGCCGGATCTCAAGAATATTCTCGCTCATCTTTCAGCGGTCCCCCCTCGTGTCCAGATTGCGGTCCCATTTCGCCTCGCGGACGGCGTTTTCATAGTCGCGGTTTTTCTCGTCGAAGGGCGTACCGCGGTCGGGGTGGCTGTATGTCCCGGCAGCCATAACGAGCTGGTCCGCCTGTGCGAGCTCATAGCTGTCGCCGCCGTCGAGCTTTTTCTCCAGCAGGCGCAGCAGCGCGGAGGCGATGAGCGTCATGGTGAGATATCCGACCATCTCGATCGTCGCGGAGGGGAAATACT
>CALJDB010000050.1 GCA_938023775.1 uncultured Clostridia bacterium | reverse complement strand
TGGTAAATCATCGCTGCGAAAAAAGACCGCCCGCGGGCGGTCTTTTGCCGTTTTTTTATTCCTCCATCTGCTTTCCGAGGAAGCTCGCGACGGTCTGGGCGAGCTTCAGCTCCGTGTCCCCGGCGGGCGCGCCGCGCTCGTCCGCGAGCAGCAGCACGCAGCCCATCACGTCCCCCGCCGCCAAGATCGGCGCGGCGACGGCGATGCGGCTGTCGGGGACCTCCGCCGCGGCGCAGACGCGCTCGTCCCCGCCGGTGAACACGCCGCGGTTTTCCATGATCTGCTCCAGCTCCGGCGTAATGCGCTTTTCCATCAGCTCGCGCCGCCCGCTGCCCGCCGCCGCGATGATTGCGTCCCGGTCGCAGATCGCCGCTGCGACTCCCGCCGTCTTGTGCAGACTCTCGCAGATCTGCCCCGCGAAGGCGCTCAGCTCCCCCATCGGCGAATACTTCTTGAAAATGACCTCCCCGTCCCGCTCCGTATAGATCTCCAGCGGGTCGCCCTCGCGGATGCGCAGAACGCGGCGGATCTCCTTAGGGATCACGACCCGCCCAAGGTCGTCGATCCGCCGCACGATTCCTGTTGCTTTCATATTCAAAACGCTCCCTTTTTGTCGATTGATACTGCTATTATCCGCATTTTGAGGGGAAATATGCGCGGGGCGGTTTTTCGCTCTTGTCTTTTTCGACAGCGTGATTTATAATCAAGGAAAAAAGGAGCGAAGAAATGAAAGAGAAGAAAGAAACAGGATGCATATATATTTTTACCAATCCCTCGTTCCCGCAGTACGTAAAGATCGGTTACGCCGCGGACGTGAAGCAGCGTCTGGACGAGCTCAACCGCAGCACGGCGGTCCCGTTCGCGTTTCGGATTTATGCGACCTACGAGGTCGACTCGGCTCTGTCCGACAAGAAGCTCCACGCCATTCTGGACAAGCTGAACCCGGACCTGCGTTCCCGCGAGGAGGTGGATGGGAGACGGCGGATCCGGGAGTTTTATGCCATGACGCCGGAGGACGCTTACTCCATTCTGGACGCCATCGCGGAGATCAACGGGTATCGCCACCGTCTGAAGAAATGGCGTGCCACAGAAAGCGAGCAGCGCGACGAAGCCACGGCGCAGGAGATCAGCGAGCAGCATCAGGAGCGCTTGTCGCCGTTCTCTTTTTCACAATGCGGTATTCAAATCGGGGAGCAGATCGAATTTTTCTGGAAAGGAAACGAACACTCCGGCGAGCTTTTCGAGGTCGTAAGCGACAAGCGCGTCAGCTATAACGGGGAGTCGTGGTCGCTTTCTGCGCTTGCCCAAAAACTGCTCGGCACCGCCACGTCCATTGCCGGTCCACGGTTTTTCAGATACAAGGGAGAGCCGCTGAACGACATCCGCAAGCGCCTCGGCTCCTGACGCGGGCGGCGTTCAATTGAAACTTCCAGCCTGCACCGATTTCATCCTATCAAGAAAAAAACACGCCCCGGCGGGGCGTGTTTTTTTGCCTCCTCACCCCAGCGTTCCCGCGATCAGGCGCTCGGCTATGGCGGCGCATTGGGCGCGGGTGGCGGGGGCTTCGGCTTTGAAATTTCCCTGCTCGTCGCCGGTCAGGAGGGCGAGGCGGCGGCAGATTTCGGCGGCTTCGGCTGCCCAGTCGGGGATCGCGGCGGCATCCGCGAAGGGCTCCGCGGCGTCGGCACTCCGGAGCTCCAACAGCGCGGCGAAGCGGGCGAGCATCACCGCCATCTGACCGCGCGTCACAGGCTCGTCTGGGCGGAACGCGCCGTCCGGGAAGCCGCTCACGACGCCGGCGGCGGCGAGGGCGCGCACGGCGTGGCTATACCAGGCGTCCTCCGCGCAGTCGGAAAACGCCGTCTCCCCCTCCGGCAGTGCGCCGAAGGCGCTCTCCCAGAGCCGGACGAGAATCGCCGCGAGCTGGGCGCGCGTCACGGCATCGTCCGGGCGGAAGCGCTCCCCGTCGCCGAGGAGCACGCCGCGGGCGGCGAGGCGCGCGACGGAGCTCTCCGCCCAGTGGTCCGCCGTGTCCGCGAAGGCGGCGGCGCGCGCTTCGAGCGTGAAGTTCCCGCCGCCGGGGGCGAGGAAGCGGAGCGTGCCGTCCGCCACGGTGGAAAACGCCAGCGGCGTGCCGTTAAGACAGGGCAGCAGCGTCCCGTCCTCCGGCGCGGGCATCGCAACGGCGACGCCGCCGGTCAGCTCCGTTTCCGCGCCGTCGGCGTAAAACGTCAGGCTGACGCCCGTCTCCGTGCGCTCGGCGCGCACTTCGAGCGTTTCCGCACCGGAGCCGAGCAGCGCCTCCGCCGCGGCGCGGCGGAGCGTGACGGTCACGTCCCCCGCCGCGAGCGCGGGGAGCACCCCGGCGTCCAGCGCGCTGCGCATCTCCGCCGCCGTCAGCGCCGGGAGGTCCTCCGCGGGCTCCGGCGTGGGCGTAGGCTCCGGGTCGGGTTCAGGTTCAGGTTCTGGTTCGGGCTCCGGCTCCTCCGCGGGATAGAGCAGGTCCAGCGTCTCGGCAAAGGCGGCGGCGTTCACAAGCCCATAGCCGTAATAGACGTCGCAGCCCGGCTCGCCGAGGTCCGTGCAGCTCGCCTCCAGCAGCGCGACAAATTCCGCCGTGCCGATGCTGCGGCTGCGCTGCTTTGCGGCGGCGGCGAGCCCGGCGACGAGCGGGGCGGAAAAGCTCGTGCCGCTGCGCGTTGCGGTGGAGCCGTCGAGAAAGAGCGAGGTGACGCCCGTACCCGGCGCACAGACGGTGACGGCGTCGTTGAAGTAAGAGTAGCCGGGATCAAAAACCGCGCCGTCGCCGTCCGGCATGCAGCCGCTGACGCTGACGGTTGAGGCGAAGGCGGCGGGATATTTGTAGTTATACTCGCTCTTCGCCGCGCCGGTCGTGTAGTTCCCGGCGGCGGTGACGAGGATGACCCCGGCGTCCTCCGCGGCGGCGCAGGCGCTTTCGAGCGCCTCGGTGTAGCTCGAGCCGGCGATGGAGAGGTTGATGACGTCCGCTCCGGCGTCGATGGCGTAATAGATCGCCTCCACGACGCGGGCGACGGAGGTGTTGTCCCGCTGGGTGACGCAGATGGGCAATATCGTGACGTCCGGCGCAACGCCGTCCGTGCCGATGCCGTTGCCGACCGCGGCGGCGATGAGCCCCGCGACGAAGGTGCCGTGCCAGCTGTCCACGGCGGCGGTTCCGCCGGAGAGGATCACGGGGTCGAGAATGTCCGCCTCCGCGAGGTCCGGGTGCTCCGCCATAACGCCGGAGTCGATGACCGCGACGGTGACGCCGCCGCCGCGGAGGTCCGGCGCGCCGGAGGAATCCGTATGATCCCAGAGCGCCGCGGCATCGATCGTCTGCTGCGCCCAGTGGGTGGGGGCATAGTCCTGCACGGTCATGGCGTAGTTGGGCTCCAAGCCCTCCGCGTCCGGCAGCGCCTCGCGCGCCGCGGCGGCGTCCGGCGCAAGGTAAAGCCCCTCCGCCACGCGGTGCAGCGCGGAATAATTCTCCGCCGCCGCGTCTGGCATGGAGACGAGCCAGCCGTCAAACTCCGGGCAGTCCGGCTCCGCCTCCGCCGCCAAAACCGGCAGCGGCAGCAGGAAAAGCGCCAGCAGCAGCGCGAGCAGTTTTTTCGGTGGTTTCATGTGGTGTGTGTTCTCTTTCTTTGGAATTTTTTCCCGATAGTCCAAGCAGCGGGAGCCTTCCGGCTCCCGCTGTCGGTTTTTTGATTATTCGGCGGCAGGCGCGTACTTCTCGACCATCTGGGTGATGAATCGGGTGAAGAGTGCGCTGACCTCCATGCGCTTGGCGGTGTCCTTCGGGGCGAAGCGGTTATCGCCCACGCCAAGGATGAGACCGTTTCCGGCGCAGACGCCGATGGCGTCCATCGCCCATGCGCTGATGTCGCCCGCGTCGGAGAAGGCGGCGGCGCCTGCGCTGCCGATGTTCAGACCGAGATACTCGGCGAAGCGGCAGAGCAGCACGCACATCTGCTCGCGCGTGACGGGGTAGTTCGGACCGAACTCCGTGTCGGTGAAGCCCTGAACAACGCCGGTCTCCGCGCCCCATGCAACGCTGGCGCGGTACCAGTCGGCGGCGAGGTCGGTGAAGGCGCTCTCGCTCTCCGCCGCCGGGCAGCCGGCGATGCGCCAGAGCACGGTGACGAACATGGCGCGCGTCATGGTGCCCTGCGGGGCAAAGAGGTCGTTGCCGACGCCGCTCAGCAGACCGCGGTGGGTCGCGAAGCGGATGGCGTCCTCGCCCCAGAGACCCGCGATGTCGGTAAACTTGCAGCTCGCGGGAACAAGCTCATAGTCGCCGGGACCGAGCACGAAGTAGCTCACGCGGTCGGCGGAGACGATGCAGAACGGCAGGATGCTCACGTTGCCGTCGAGGTCCGTGTACTGCACGACCATGCCGTCGGCAGCGGCGGAGGAGTCGATCAGGATGCGGTTCACGTCGAAGCCGGGCGTCAGGGTGCCCGCCGGGAGATAGACGTTCTCCTCGCCGCGGCGGAGCAGGACGGAGTTCTCGCGGTTTTCCTTATAGATCTTGGAGCTGTCCGTCGAGGTGAGCTTCTTGCCGGGCTTGAGCTCAATGATCGTGGAGCCGTTTTCGTTCTTGCCTGCGCTCTTGACGCTGCTCGTGTCGTAGAAGCCGAGGGAGATGCTCTGGACGAGCGTGCGCTGCCAGTATTCGGCGGTGGTGTCGGTGCCGTAGAGCGCCTCGCTCTTGGCGGTGAGCTCCTTGGCCTTGGCGTCGTAAGCCACCTGCGCGTCCTCGACAGCCTTCTCCAGCTTCGCGCGCTGCTCCGCGTCGGGCGCGGTCGCGAGTTCGAGCGCCTTCTGCGCGTCGGTGAGATCTCTGCCGAGGCGCTTGAGGGCGGCGATGTCGTCCTCCGTCGCGCCGTAGAGCCCACGGACGGCAACGAGATAGCTCGCGGGCGCGAGACCGTCGAGCGTGCGCGTCAGGGCGGAAACGTTGACGTTATCCGCCGGGAGCCAGACGAGCGGGTTCTCCTCGGTGGCGGCGCTCAGGAAGTAGGCGATGCTGACGTCCTTGCCGTCCCAATCCGCCGGGGCGGGCAGGACCGCGAACTCATAGTAGTCCGCGCGGCCGTTCGTGACCGTCACGCCGATGACGCCGTCCTCGGCGCTGGCGTAAGACGCGAGTGCGGCGGTAAGGTCCGCCTCGATCGCTTCCCAAGTGACCTCGATCGCCTTCACGGCATAGCGATCCGTGGCATCCTTGCCCGCGTCGCGGACGACGAGCTTGTAGCTGCCAAGTTCGAGGTTCTCGAAAGTGTGGGTCATATTGCCGTTTTCGTCGAGCGCGGTCCAGCCGGTGATCGTGTCGACCGCCGTGTCCGCGGAGACGAGCGCGACCTCGTACTTGGCTTTGTAGACGCCGTTTGCGGTTTCGGACAGGGTGCTGTCCCAAGTGCCGCCGGTGACGCCGGTGAGGTTGAGGACGACCTTGCCGTTATTCTTGTCGGCGTTCCACGCGCCGTAAACGGTGAGCTCGCGGATATTCGCGATGGAGACCGGCAGGCTGAGCGTATACTTCGTCTCGCCGTTGGTGTTTCCGGCGCTGTCCGTTGCGACGATCTCATACTCGCCGCTGTAGGTCGTCGGGAAGGTGCCGGTGAGCTTGAGTCCCTTCTCGCCGCTGCCGTTCACTTGCTTTCCGTTGATGGCGACCGTTTCGATCACGGAGGCGGAGAGACCGCTCTTGGCGGCGCTCCAGTCCAGACCGCCGTCACCCTTCGTGAGCGAGGCGACCGGAATCTCCTCATCGATCTGGCTCATGCAGAGGAAGACGCTGGAATAGGTCTCGTTGTTCCCGGTCTTTC
>CALJDB010000049.1 GCA_938023775.1 uncultured Clostridia bacterium | reverse complement strand
AGAAAAACTGTACACTTTTGCCGTCGCGCCCCGCAAGGGGCGCGTGGATTGAAATTTTGGCGGAATTGGGGATAGCGCGCTCGACGCTTCAGTCACGCCCCGCAAGGGGCGCGTGGATTGAAATTTGTCCTCTGCCGGAACGCCCAGCCGACTGTTTGCTTCGCGCCCCTTGCGGTGCGCGTGGATTGAAATCCCTGCGCCAAAACCTTCCTCCCTGCATAGACTGGGCTGAGCCTTTTGGGGCTTGAACTTGGTTTATGCTTGGAGGAATTATTTTGGAATCGAACACCAACCGCTGCACGGAGAAGCAGGGGGCGCTGCCGCAGTGCGCTCCGCTGGCGGTGCCTTTTGTTCCGATGCAGCAGAGCGCGTCTCCGGCTTATGAGCCGGGCGAGGCGCTCGCGCGCGGCACGCTGTTTCCGGGGCTCGACCTGCCATTTATGAACATGGTCAATCAGAACAACTACACCGGAACGCCGCTCGGCGAGGTTATGGCGCTCGGCTTTGTCGTGAACGAGCTCCAGCTTTATCTCGACACCCACCCGACGGACGACGAGGCGTTCCAGACGCTGCGCAGCATGCTCGCGCTGAGCGCCGAGGCGGACCGCCGCTACACGGCGAAGTACGGACCGCTCTGCCTCAGCGATCTCGCCGAGGCGAAGAGCTACACATGGCTCACTGACCCGTGGCCGTGGCAGTATCAGAAGTGAGGAGGGTGGAAGGATATGTTTCGGTATGAAAAGCGGCTTCAGTATCCGGTAAGGATCAAAAACACGAGCCCCGCGCTCGCAAAATTCATCATCTCCCAGTACGGCGGTCCCGACGGCGAGCTCGGCGCATCGCTCCGCTACCTCTCCCAGCGCTACTCCATGCCCTACGCCGAGGTCCGCGGTCTGCTGACCGACATCGGCACGGAGGAGCTCGGACACCTCGAAATGGTCGCGTCCATCGTCCAGCAGCTGACGCGCTCCATGACGCCGGAGGAGATCAAGAAGGCGGGCTTCGAGGCGTATTTCGTCGACCACACGGCGGGCGTTTACCCCCAGTTCGCCTCCGGCACGCCGTGGACCGCGGCGACGATCGGCGTCACCGGCGACGTGATCGCCGACCTCACGGAGGACATGGCTGCCGAGCAGAAGGCGCGCAAGACCTACGACAACATCCTGCGCCTCAGCGACGACCCGGATGTCACCGACGTCATCCGCTTCCTCCGCGAGCGCGAGATCGTGCATTTTCAGAGATTCGGGGAAGCCCTCCGACTCGTGACTGAGCGGCTC
>CALJDB010000048.1 GCA_938023775.1 uncultured Clostridia bacterium | reverse complement strand
GTGTTAAGCACGCCGCCAGCGTTCGTCCTGAGCCAGGATCAAACTCTCTATAAATCGTATCAACACAGCGTCTCCGCTGAGTTAATCATTTTACAGAGCTATTTTCCATAGCTTCATAAACTCTGCTCAAGCTCCGGGTAATTGACTAAACCCCAGTGCTCAAGCTTTTCAGTTGCACATCTTTCGATGTGCTCCCGTCTGGTGCTTTGTTCGTTCATTGTTTAATTTACAAGATACACGCTCCGCACTCGCGGAACAGTTGGTATTTTACCACAAGCAGTTTCGTTTGTCAAGAAGTTTTTTCGAACTTTTTTCGATTTTCTTTTTGGCACTCGGTCTGTCTCGCTGACAGCTTTGCTAATATAGCACCGAAATTCGACTTTGTCAACGCTTTTTTCACTTTTTTCGAAAAAAGTTTTTGACCCCCTACATATTGTGGTTTAAGCTGCAAATAATACCGACATGACAATCCATAGTATGTATTCCGACCCCAAAAAGCCGGACGATCGCCCCGCGACGGCGGCGGCACTCGGCGAAATATTTTGCGGCTGCGCGGACTTTGAAACGCGCGCTGTCTGGCCCGGCGGGAGAAAAATTTCCGGCGTCAGCGTCTGCTGGATCGACGGGCTCGTCGACGGCGGGAGCATTTCCGAGCTCGTGCTGCGCCCGCTGACAGACTCTCTTCGGCTCGCCGCCGTGAGAAACGCCGCCGACTGCGCGCTGCTGCTCGAGCGCGGCGCGGTGTTCTCCTTCTCCGTCAAGCGGCGGGAGAGTGCGGCGGAGGTCTCGCGCGACCTGCTCCACGGCTCCTGCGCCGTCGTGCTCGACGAGCTCGGCTGCGCGCTCACATTCGAGGCCAAGAGCGCGGCGGGGCGCAGCATCAGCGAGCCGACGGTTGAAAAGAGCGTCAAGGGCGCGAAGGACGCCTTTGTCGAGACGCTGCGCACCAACACGGCGCTCGTGCGCAAAAAGCTACGCGCGAGCGAGCTGAAGCTCTGGCAGACGGTTGTGGGGCGGCGCAGCGGAACGGACGTGGCTGTGCTCTGGCTCGACGGTGTGGCGAACCGGGACACGCTGCGCGAGCTGCGGCGGCGGCTCGCCGCCATCGACGTCGACGGGCTCACCTCCGCCGGCGGACTGGAGCAGTATATCACGGACCGCCCCCGCTCGCCGCTGCCGCAGCTGTTGCACACGGAGCGCCCGGACAAATTCGCCGCAGAGCTCCTCGCCGGGCGGATCGGGATCCTTGTCGACGGGCTGCCGATCGGTTTTATGCTGCCGGCGACGATGGCGAAATTCATGCAGGTGGCGGAGGACCGTGGCCACCATTTCGTGACGGCGAGCGCGCTGCGGCTGCTGCGCTGGCTCTCGGTGGGCATTTCGGCGCTGTTCCCGGCGTTTTTCGTGGCGGTCTCGATGTATCATCAGGAGATGATCCCGGAAAAGCTGCTGCTCAGCATGGTCGCGGCGAAGCAGGAGGTGCCGTTTTCCGTCGCGTTCGAGGTGATCGCGATGCTCATCGCGTTCGAGCTTCTGATGGAGGCGGGGCTGCGGCTGCCGGACCCGGTGGGCGACGCGGTGAGCCTCATCGGGGCGCTCATCGTCGGCCAGAGCGCGGTGGAGGCGCGGATCGTTTCGCCCATCGCGGTGATCGTCGTCGCGACGGCGGCGATCTGCGGCTTCACCCAGCCGAGCCGCGACCTCGCGGCGGCGCTGCGGGCGCTGCGGCTGCTCATGATGCTGCTCTCGCTCGCGCTCGGCATGTTCGGGCTCGCGGCGGGCTCGGCGCTCACGGTCTGGTATCTCTGCACGATCGAGAGCTTCGGCGTGGCTTACACCTCGCCGATGAGCGAGGGCGGGGCGCGGAACACGGCGCGGGCGATTTTGCAGCAGCCGCTGCCGGACGTAAAATTCCGCGAACGCGAGCTTAAAACGGAGGATAAGCGATGCCAGAAATGAGACGGCGGCGCGCCGCGGCGCTTTGTTTTTCTATTATTATAATTGTATCGCTGCTCGCCGGCTGCGCCGGGGGCGGCATTTACGCGAACTACAGCGCTATCGAGGATCTTCAGCTCGTGAAGACGCTGGCGGTAGACCGCGCGGGCGCGGAGGGCACGGCGCTGACCGTTTCGACCGGCAGCGGCGCGGGGAAGGCGTCGCTCGTCGTGCGCGGCGAGGGCGGCGGGCTTCTGGAGGCGATCGACGCGCTGCGGGACCGGACGCCGCGGGGTGAGCTCTTTTTCGACCACACGCGCTTCATCGTGCTCGGCGAGGACTACGCCGCCGCGGGCATTCGCGCGCTGCTGGACTTCACGGAGCGCGACGTGCAGCTCCGGCTCGGCACGGAGCTTTTCGTGCTGCGCGGCGCGGAGGCAGGTCCGCTCGTCACCGCCGCGGCGGAGACGGACGGCGGTGTCGGCGAAGCGCTCGACTCCGTGAAGCGCGCCGTCAGCGCCCGCGCGGACAGCAGCGTGCAGGATCTGCGCCGGACGGCGGTCGCGCTCAGCGAATACGGCGCGGCGCTCGTCTGCGCAATCGCGCCCGCGGATACGGAGGGCGGCTTCGTCCCCGCGGGCTATGCCGTGCTGCGCGATGGGGCGCTTGCGGGCTATCTGGAGGGCGGCGAGGCGGAGGCGGCAAGCCTGCTTACGGACAGCGCGGCGCGCTTTCTGCGCCGGGCATCGCTGCCGGACAGCGGCGGGGCAACGCTGCTCTGCGAGCCGGAGGGCGTGGCGCTCGCCGTGGAGTGGCGCGGGGACGCTCCGCCGGTGCTTGCGGCGGAGGTGCGCCTCGCCGCCGTCGTGACGGAGATCGAGGGAGACGCGCAGAACGTGACGGATCCCGCCGCGCTCGCGGCGCTCAGCGCCGCGGCGGAGGCACAGGTGCGGCGCGACATCGAGGCGGTGCTCGCGCGCAGCCGGGACTGGGGCGCCGATTTTCTCGCGCTCGGCGGGGTGCTCCGGCGCAGCGATGCCGCGCGCTTCGCCGCGCTGGGCACCGGCTGGCTGCGGGAGCTCGACTACACAGTCGCGGTCCGCTGCGCCGTGGCGCACAGCTATGATCTGAACGACCCGGTGGGAACGGAGGGCGGCGGCGTATGATCGGGGAACAGGGCATTTCACGGCGGCAATTTGTCGCCATGGCGTTCGTTGCGGCGCTCTCGCCGCTCATCCGGCGCTTCCCGCGCGTGCTCGCCGAGGACGCGGGGCGGACGGCGTGGCTCGCGGTGATCTTAACGGCGCTGCCGCTCGCGCTCTCGCTGCTGCTGGCGCATCTGCTTTTTCGGCGAATGCCGGAGGGCTCCGGGCTCACGGACGTGTTCTGCACCGCGCTCGGCGAGGGCGGCGGGCGGGCGCTGACCGGGATCTATACGCTCTGGCTCCTCGCTTACGCGGCGTTTTGCCTGCGCGCCGGGGCGGAGCGCTTTATCTCCACGGTCTATTACGGCGCGTCGCCGGCGGTGTTCGTCATCGTGATGGCGCTGATCTCCGGGCTTGCGGCGCTCGGCGGGCTCAAGCCGTTGGCGCGCAGCGCGATGCTCTTCCGCCCGCTGCTCGCGGCGGTGTTCGTGCTGCTCTTTGCGCTGGCGGCGAAGAATATGGATCTGCGGCTGCTCCTGCCCGTGACGGCGGCGGATCTGCCGAACGACCTCTGGGCGGCGGCGCAGCTTGGGAACAACCTCTCCGTCGTGCTCTATCTCGCGTTTTTCGGCGGCGAGGTGACGGGGCGCTTCCGCGTGCGCGACTATGCGGGCTGGTGCGGGGCGATGCTGCTCATCGTGGGGCTGATGACCGTCGGCTGTCTCGGACTTTTCGGTCCGGCGCTGACGGCGCATTTCAGCTTTCCGTTTTTCATGCTCGTGCGCGACGTGACGCTGCTCGGCTCGCTGGAGCGCGCGGAGCCGGTCGTCATCGCGATCTGGGTGTTTTCGGACTTCACGCTCTGCGCGCTGCTGCTGCGCGCCGCGGTGCGTAATCTGCGCTTCGTCTTCGCGCCACGCGCCGCCGAGACGCGCGCGCTGCGCCGGGGTCTCACCGCCGGCTGCACCCTCGCCGCAGCCGCCGCCGCGCTCGTGATGGCGCCCGGCGCGGCGGTGTTCGATCTGCTCTCCGAGAAGATCGTCCCATGGCTCACCGGGGCGTTCACCGGCGGGGTAATGGTTTTGCTGGTGGGGGTTCTGGCGGTGAGGCGGAGGCTATAGGGAGGTTACGGGGGGGTTCTCGCCCACAAGGGCGAGGGGATAGAGTAGGTTTCGCGCCGTGCGCGGCGCGAGGTTTGAATTTGTTTCGCGCCCGCGGGGCGCGACCTTCTTTCCCCCTGTGGGGAAAGA
>CALJDB010000047.1 GCA_938023775.1 uncultured Clostridia bacterium | reverse complement strand
CTTTTTTCAGCAAAACCCGGACAAGAGGATTTTATAAATTATGAAAAAAAACCAGTATCTGGAGATCGGGCAGATTGTGAACACCCACGGCATCCGCGGCGAGGTCCGCATCCAGCCGTGGGCGGACTCGCCGGAGTTTCTGCTCCGCTTCAAGACTTTTTATATCGACGGCGCGCCGGTCAGGGTGCGCGCTGCGCGCGTCCACAAGGGCTGCGTCATCGCGCTTTTTGACGGCGTGGAGGACGTGAACGCCGCGATGGGGCTCAAGAACAAAACGCTCTGCATCGACCGTGCGGACGCCCGGCTGCCGAAGGGCAGCTTCTTCCTCGCGGACATTTTGGGCGCGCGGGTCGTCACGGAGGACGGTGCGGAGCTCGGCGCCCTTGCCGACACACTGGACCTCCCCGGTCAGCGCGTCTACGTCGTCCGCGGCGAGCGCGAGCACCTCATCCCCGCCGTGCCGGAGTTCATCCTGCACACGGACGCGGACGCCGGCGTCATCACCGTGCGCCTCATCGAAGGGATGTGAGCGGACTCTGTGAAGATCGACATTCTGACGCTTTTTCCCGACAATATGAACGCGATGCTCCACGAGAGCATCCTCGGCCGCGCGGCGAAAAAGGGCATTCTCGACATCAACTGCGTCCAGATCCGCGATTTCACCGAAAACCGCCAGAATCAGGTTGACGATTACCCCTACGGCGGCGGCTGGGGCTGCGTGATGATGGCGCAGCCGCTGAAAAGCGCGGTGGAGAGCGTTCTGGAAACGCCGAAAAGCGCGCGCACGCGCGTCATTTATTTAAGCCCGCAGGGTCCCACCTTCGACCAAGCCAAGGCGCGCTCCCTCGCGCGGGACTATGACCACCTTGTGCTCGTCTGCGGTCACTACGAGGGCGTTGACGAGCGCTTCATCGAGGCATGCGTGGACGAGGAGCTCTCCCTCGGCGACTTTGTGCTGACCGGCGGCGAGCTCGCCGCCATGGCGGTGACGGACGCGGTGTGCCGCCTCGTGCCGGGCGTGCTCTCCGACGAGGCGTGCTATACCGGCGAGAGCCACTGGGACGGGCTGCTCGAATACCCGCAGTACACCCGCCCGGAGACTTGGGAGGGCCGCACCGTGCCGGAGGTGCTCCGCAGCGGCAATCAGGCGGAGATCGACCGCTGGCGGCGCAAGGAGATGCTCCGCCGCACGCAGCAAAAGCGCCCGGAGCTGATGGAGCGCTTCCAGCCCAGCGAGGCGGACGCCAAGCTCCTCGCCGAGCTCGCGCGCGACGAGAAGCGCCTGAAGCTGACCGAGCCGGTGCTCTGCCGCCCGGCGGAGGAGGCGGACCTCGACGCCATTATGCTCATTTTGCGGCAGGCGAAAAACTATATGAAAAAGCACCGGCTGAACCAGTGGCTCGGCGACTACCCCTCCGAGGACTTCATTCGCGAGGATATGGAGTGCGGCGCTGCCTACGTGATGACTTACGGCGGGCGCGTTGCGGCGTATTTCGCGCTCATGGAGGGCGAGGACCCGACCTACGCCGTCATCACGGACGGCAAATGGCGCTGGGACGGTCCCTACTGCACGGTCCACCGCGCCGCGGTCGGCGCGGAATACCGCGGCAGCGCCATGGCGCGGGAGCTGATGCGCGCGGCGGAGGCGCTCGCGCTGGAAAAGGGCGTTTTCTGCCTGCGGGCGGACACCCATCGCCACAACGAGCCCTGCAAGGCGATGCTCCGCGCCGCCGGCTTCACCTATCGCGGCAACATCCGCTGCGACGCCGAGGGCGACCCCCGCCGTCAGGCGTTCGAAAAGCTGCTGAAGGGAGACGGCGCAAAGTGAATCTGACGGACATCAACGAGATCAAGGCGCTTCTGGCGCGGACGGGCTTCCGTTTTTCCAAGTCGCTGGGGCAGAATTTTCTCTGTGCGGCGTGGGTGCCGGAGCAGATCGCTGAGTCGGCTGGGCTGGACGGCGAGACCGGCGTGCTGGAGATCGGTCCCGGCATCGGCTGCCTGACCGTGGAGCTCGCCAAGCGCGCAAAGCGCGTCCTCAGCATCGAGCTCGACGGCGCACTCCGCCCCGTGCTGGCAGAGACGCTCCGCGGCTGCGAGAATGTCGAGGTGCTCTTCGGCGACGCGCTGCGCCTGGACCTCGCCGCGCTCGTGGGAGAGCAGTTTGCCGGCTGCGCGCGCGTCGTCGTCTGCGCCAATCTGCCCTATAACATCACGACGCCGATCCTCACAAAGCTCGTTGAGAGCGGGCTTTTCGAGCGTATCACGGTCATGATCCAGCGCGAGGTCGCGCTGCGCATCTGCGCGGCGGAGAACACCGCCGATTACGGCGCGTTCACGCTGCTGATGCAGTGGCACACCGCCCCGGAGCGGCTCTTCGACGTCCCCGCCGGCTGCTTCATCCCCGCCCCGAAGGTGACGAGCAGCGTCGTGACGCTCCTGCGGCGCGCCGCCCCGCCCTGCCCCGTGCGCGACGAAAAGCGCTTTTTCGCGATCGTCCGCGCGGCGTTCAACCAACGGCGCAAGACGCTCTGCAACGCGCTCGCAAACGGTCTCGGCATCCCGCGCGAGACGGTCCGCGCCGCGCTGGAGCGCCTCGGTCTGCCGGAGACCGTCCGCGGCGAGGCGCTGGGCCTAGCCCAGTTCGCCGCCCTCAGCGACGCGCTGGGCACCGCGGCGGAGTAAAAAGTTTGCGAAAAAGCGCAAATCATGCTTGACATTTCCGCCCGCGGGTGCTATGATAATCAAGCGTTCCGCGAGCGGAACAAAATGCGCGAGTGGTGGAATTGGTAGACTCGCTGGCTTCAGGTGCCAGTGCTCATTCCGGGCGTGCGGGTTCGACTCCCGCCTCGCGCACCAATCCCGTGGACGTTTCGTCCACGGGATTTTTTTCGTCCACAGATCACGCAGCACAGCAAACGCCTGGGGAGCAG
>CALJDB010000046.1 GCA_938023775.1 uncultured Clostridia bacterium | reverse complement strand
GAACGCCGCCATGTTCACATAGCCGAAGAGTATCACGAGCCGGGCGCAGAGAAAATACGCCGCACGCTCCGCCGGGGTGAAGCGGTAGTGCCGCGCGATGAGCGCCGTGGCGTCCCGGAACGAGCGCAGCACCTGCGCGCAGAGGCGATCCGCGTCGCGGCTCTCAAACGCGTCGTCCGTGTAATAAAAGCGCCCCTGAAACGCGAGATTTGCGAGATAATTCGCGCAGACGTCCGTGCCGGACATGTTGAAGTCAAAAACGCCGGTGATCTCGCCGCTATCGTCCACGCAGAGATTACCGAAGCTCTCGTCGCCCTGAAACGTCGCCTGCGGCAGAGCGTGCCAGTGCGGAAGGAGCGCGGCGCGGATTCGATCATTTTCTGTCAGAAGACGCTCCGCAAGCGCCGTTTCGCCGAGGGCGCGGAGTGCGCCGGCGAGCTCGTCGGCGTTTGCCTGCTTCTCGTCAATCCCGGTCGGCGCGTCATAGGGCGAGAGGTCAAAGAGCGAGTACATCGAACGCGTCTCCGTGAGCGGCTCGCCGCGGTAACACTCCGCGTAGCGCGCGACGAGCTCCAGCCGCCGGTCACAGAGCGCCGGACGCAGCTCCGGGCGCGCCGCGAGCAGCTCGTCCGCGGTCCGCTCGTCCAGATACTCGGAAAGATAGACAAAGCGCCCGCCGTCCCGGCGGAGATAGCGCCCGTCGGTCCCGCGCAGGAAGCGCGGCGCGCGGACGCCGAAAGCGCGGCAGCGCTCAATCAGCGGCGCAAGCTCCACGAGGCGCTGCTCCGTCATCACCGGCGCGGAGTTTATGCGCAGGACCCAGCGGCGGTCAAGGATGTAATTCCAGCGCAGATCGTCCTCGCCGTGGGAACTGTCGATCGCGCGGAGCTCGGAGAAATCGTCCACGCCGTAGTCCGCCAGCAGGCGGAGAAGGGCGGGTTTTGCGTATTCCTCCATCATTCCAGCATGGCGAGGAACTCCTCCTCGCTGAGGACCGGGACACCGAGCTCCTGCGCCTTCGTGAGCTTGCTGCCGGCGGCTTCGCCGGCGACGACGTAGCTCGTCTTTTTGGACACGCTGCCCGCCGCCTTGCCGCCGAAGCGCTCGATGGCGGTGGCTGCCTCGTCGCGCGTGAAGCGCGTGAGCGCGCCGGTGAGGACGAAGGTCTTCCCGGCGAAACGGCGGTCCGTGATCTCCTCGCGGCTTTCAAACGAGACGCCCGCCTCGCGCAGACGGCGGATGAGGTGCTGCGACTGGGGGCTTTCGAACCAGTCGGCGAGATACTGCGCCGTGACGGGACCGATGTCGTCGATGCTCATCAGCTCGAGCGGTCCGGCGTTCATCAGCGCGTCGAGATCGGGGAAGTGGCGCGCCAAAACGCGCCCCGCCTTGACGCCGACCTGCCGGATTCCGAAGGCGCTCAGCAGCCGGGCAAGCCCCTGCCGCTTGCTGCCCTCGATGGCGTTCAGAAGATTTTCCGCGCTCTTTTTACCCATGCGGTCGAGCGCCGCGACGGACTGCGGCTCCAGATAATAGAGATCCGCCGGCGTTGCGACGAGCCCGGCGTTCACGAGGCTCTCCACGACCGCCTCGCCGAGACCGTCGATATCCATGCCGTCCTTGGAGGCAAAGTGGGTGATGTTGCGCAGCCGCTGGGCGGGGCACTCCGCGCCCGTGCAGCGCATCGCGGCGCCGTCCTCGTCGCGCACGACGGGGCTGCCGCACTCCGGGCATTTCTCCGGCAGGCGGAAGGGAACGGTCCCCTCCGGGCGGAGGGAGAGCTCCACACCGACGACCTCGGGGATGATCTCGCCCGCCTTCTGCACCCAGACGGTGTCGCCCACGCGGACATCCAGTTTGTCGATGAAGTCCTGATTATGCAGCGTGGCGTTTGAAACGGTCGTTCCTGCGAGACGGATGGGCTCGACGACCGCCTTCGGCGTCAGGACGCCGGTGCGCCCGACCTGCACGACGATGTCCGTCACGCGGCTCTGCTTTTTCTCCGGCGGGTATTTATACGCCACCGCCCAGCGGGGCACCTTCGTCGTGCTGCCGAGCAGCGTGCGCTGGGCAAGGTCGTTGACCTTGATGACCGCGCCGTCCATCTCGTACTTGAACTGGTCGCGATTTTCCCCGATCCAGCGGATCTGCTCCACGCAGTCGCGGATGTTGTCGTAGAGCTTATAGGGCACGACGTCGAAGCCCATCTCCGCGAGCGCGTCGAGCGTCTCCGTGTGGGTCTTATATTCGCGCGTCGCGAGCTGGATGTTATAGACGATGAGGTCCAGCTTCCGCTCGGCGGCGATCTTGGGGTCCTTCTGGCGCAGGGAGCCCGCCGCGCCGTTGCGCGGATTCGCGAGCAGGGGCTTGCCCTCCACCTCGAAGCGAGCGTTCAGCTCTTGAAAGGTCTCCTTCGCCATATAGACCTCGCCGCGGACAATGATGCGCTCCGGGGCGTTTTTCAGCTCCTTCGGCAGCGAGCGGATCGTGCGGAGGTTTTCCGTGACGTCCTCGCCGGTCTGCCCGTCGCCGCGGGTCGCGCCGCGGTAAAATTTGCCGTCCCGATACTCGACGGCGATGGAGAGCCCGTCGATCTTCGGCTCCACGTCGAAGGTCTTTGCGCCCCCGACCGCGCCGTCCACGCGCTCACCGAAGGCGAAGAGCTCCTCGTAGGAGAACACGTCCATCAGGCTCTCCAGCGGCACCTCGTGGCGGACGGGGGAGAACTTGCTGCCCACATGCCCGCCGACCTTCTGGGTCGGGGAGTCCGGCGTGCGGAACTCCGGGAACTCGTCTTCGAGCGCCATCAGCGTGTGGATGAGCTTGTCGTATTCAAAGTCGGAGATGGTCGGCGCGTCCTCGTCGTAATAGCGGCGGGAATGCTCCTCCACCTCCGCGCGCAGGGCGAGGATTTTTTCTTTGGCTTCGTTTCTATCCATTTTTGTCCTCCACATTGACGTAAGTATCGGGAACGCGGCCGACGATGACGGTCTCCGCGATGAGAACGTCGGTCTCCACCGTGGTGGAAAGGCTCGCCCACGGGATAATGATGTCGATATCTACGCTGGCCTTCAGCGTCAGCGTATGGCGCGACTGGTTGATCCCGGTCGAGGTCAGGGCATTGTCGAAGCGGACGAAGGAGCTCGTCAGCATGTCGATATTGACCGGAACGTCCGGGCCTAAGCCGAGCAGCAGGCTCGAACCGAGCAGGCTGCCGAGGGGGATGTGGATATTGAGCTCCCCGCTGTTCGCGGCGTCCACCATCTCGCTTAAGATCTCCGTCGCAAGGGAGTTGACGCGCGCGGTGTTCGTCGTGATGGCGGTGATCGCGCCGTCGGCGTCCTTTTCGAGCGTTACGAAGTAATCGTAGCCGTAATCGCGCTCGCGCATCTGCTTGGCGACAAGCTCGTTGATTGCAATGGTAACGGCGTCCGTCGCGTCCGAGAGCGCGATGGAGCTGCTGATCCGGCGGAGAAAGAGCGCGGAGCGGACCATGAACGCCAGAAGCGCCGCGGCGAGCAGCAGCAGCACGATGCTGCGCCTCCGGCGCGCGGGGACGCGCTGAAAGTGCAGAGACTTATAAACCGCGCGGCTCGGCGCACGCGGGCGGGGGAAGGGCATAAGCATCACCTCTACGGACTAAGCCTATGCCGCGCCCCGGCGGGTTATTTCAGATCTTCGACGATTTTGCGGAAGGTATTCCCGCGCTCGACAAAGTTGCGGAAGCGGTCAAAGGACGAGCAGGCGGGGCTCAATATCACCACGTCGCCGGCCTCCGCCGCGGCGGACGCGGCGAGCACCGTTTCGCGGAAATCGTCCAGCACGGTCACGGGCAAGGCTGCGGGATCATAGCCCGGCGCGGCGAGCACGGCATCGCGGAGCTTCTCCGCCGTTTCGCCGCAGAGGAAAAGCGCCTTGACGCGCTGCACGATCTCCGCGGCGAGCTCGTCAAAGGGAACGAGCTTATCATGTCCGCCGGCGATGAGGATGACGCGCTGGTCAAAGCTCCGCAGTCCCGCGATCGTGCGCGTCGGGCTCGACGCGATGGAGTCATTATAATACCGCACGCCGCGCAGCGTGCGCACGAGCTCGATTCGGTGCTCCACGCCGCCGAAGCTCCGCGCGACGGCAAGGCAGGTCTCGCGGCTCACGAGCCCGTCCACCGCGGCGAAGGCAGCCATATAGTTTTCCACGTTGTGCAGCCCCGGAATGAGAATGTCGCGCTGCTCCACAAAGCGTTCGTCCCCGCGGTAGATCGCGCCGTCATGGAAGCTGTAGCCCTTCTCCGGGCGCGCACGGCGGGAGAACCATATCACCTCCGCCGCCGCTTCCGCGGCGCAGGCGGCGGTGTATTCGTTGTCCATATTCAGCACGAGGCGGCAGTCGCCGTCCTGACAGAGAAAGATGTTTTTCTTCGCGTTCGCGTAATCTTCAAAGGAGGGGTGAACGTCCAGATGGTTCGGCGAGAGATTCGTGATGACGGCGACGTCAGGTCGGCAGTGCATGCTGTGAAGCTGGAAGGAGCTGAGTTCCAGCACGGCGACGTCGTCAGGGGAGAACTCCGGAATGTCGCAGAGCAGGGGTCTGCCGATGTTGCCGCCGAGGTGGACGCGGCAGCCCGCCGCGGTCAGCAGCTTTGCGATGAGCGTGCTCGTCGTGGTCTTGCCGTCCGAGCCCGTAATGGCGATGGTGCGGCAGGGGCAGAGGCGGAAAAAGATCTCCATCTCGCTCGTCACGACCGTGTCGGGTCGAACGGCGGCTTTCAGGCGGTCCGGGTGCAGTCCCGGCGTGCGGAACACGAGGTCGAAGTCCAGCCGGTCAAGATAGTGCTCGCCGAGGATAAACTTCACCCCAAGGGCGGCGAGCTCGTCATAAACCTCCCCAAGCGCCTCCGCGCTGCGCCGGTCGCAGGCGGTCACGTCGCAGCCGCGCCCCGCCAGCAGCCGCAGCAGCGGCAGATTGCTGACACCAACGCCGACAACGGCGACGGTCCTACCGCGCAGAGAGTCGATATATTCGGTCAAAGTCATAGTATTTCCATCTCCCGGAAAAGAAGTCAAAGCTATTATACTCTGTTTCAACATTAAACTCAACAAATTTTAAAAGAGAAGCGGGAGCCGGAGCTCCCGCTTTGCTTAGCCTATCGTCTTTTTCAAAAACTCTACCGTGACGCGGTTCAATTCCTCGTGGGTGTTCCAGACGCCGGAGTGGTGACCAAGACCGCCGAAAATGTGGAGCTCCGCCTCCGCGCCGGCGGCGATGAGCGCTTCGTAAAAGCGGCGGGACTGGTTCGGCGGAACGGTGCGGTCGTCCGCGCCGTGGATGAGCAGCGCCGGCGCGCTTTCGGCGCTCGCGTAGGTGCAGGGCGCCGCCATGCGGCAGAGCTCCGGCACGGTCTGGAGCTCCGCGCCGAGGAACACGCCTTCGGGGATCGGGTCGTTCGGGAACTCCGGAATCGCGCCGTCCGGCGCCATCAGCAGGAAGTTCCCGCAGGGACCGCACCAGTCCACGACCGCCTGCACCGCGGCGGACTCGTCCGGCGCACCCATCGTAAGGTCCTCAAAGCCGGGGTTCCCGGCGGTGACGCCGAGCATGCTGACGATCCAGCCGCCGGCGGAGGAGCCCCACGCGGCGAAGCGCTGCGGGTCGAGGTGATATTTTTCCGCGTTTGCGCGCAGATAGCGCACGGCAGCCTTCGCGTCGAGGACGTTGGCAGGGAAGCGCGCTTCATGCCCGCGGCGGTATTCCACATCCGCGACCGCGAAGCCGAGCGCAAGACAGCGCAGCACCGGCTCGACCGGCTTTTCGCGCTTTTCGCCGAATAAAAAAGCGCCGCCGTGGATATGGATGATCAGCGGGAAGGGCTTCTCGCCGTCCTCCGCCGGGAGCCAGAGGTCCAGCACCTGCGAGGGGGACTGGTCCGCGTAGGGCAGGTCAAAGAAGCGGCGGCAGGGGAGCGCCAGAAATTCCGGCGAGAGGGCATGGGGGTTTACACTCATAGTGAATCAGCTTCCTTTCTTGGAAAAATTATGCGATTGAAACGGTAAAATAAAATGCTGCGCCGCTGCCGGTCTCGCTCTCGACCCAGAGCTTTTCGCCGAGATTGCGGACGATCTCGTCCGCGATGGCAAGTCCGAGACCGCTGCCGCGGCTGTTGTGGCTCGTGTCCGCTTTGTAAAAGCGGTCGAAAATGCGGCTCTGGTCCGCCTTTGCGATGCCGGGTCCGTTGTCCCGCACGCAGAAGACGGCGCGGTTGCCGCGGCGGGCGCAGGTGAGCCAGATTTTTCCGCCCCTGCCGACGAATTTGACAGCGTTGTCGAGCAGAATGCCGAGCAGGTCGCGGATGCGGTCCTCGTCGGTATAAAGCGGGGGCAGGGACTCTAAATCGAGCCCCGACGTGTCCAGCTCGATGCCGAGGTCGCCGCAGAGCATGGCGTAGCGGTCCACGGCGGAGGGGAAGACCCCGTCCGCGTGGGTGACGATTTTCGTAATGGAGGCGCGACCGCTCTGGAGCCGGCTGAGCTCCAGAATGTCCATGACCATGTCCTCCAGAAGATCACTCTCCTTCAGGATCGCGCGGCAGTAGTCCCGGCGCTCCGTCTCGTCGCGCACAAGACCGTCATAGAGCACCTCGGCGCGCGCCTTGATGCAGGTGATGGGCGTTTTGAGCTCGTGGCTGACGTTTGCGACAAGGTCGCGCCGCATTGCGTTCAGCGCGCGCTCCTTGCGGTAAATGCCGTAAGAACAGAGCCCCGCCGCGAGGAAGATCATCGTGTAGATGACGCAGAAGATGATGATGGAGCTGTCAAGGTCCGTGAGGTCGCGGACGAGCACGGAGCAGTATTCGCGCCCGTTGTCGATCGTGACCGTGACGCCCGCGACGATGGAGAAAACACGGTGGTCCGGCGTCCCGTCGCTCGATGCGACGGTAAACATCGCGGGACGGAACAGCGTCCCGCTTTTGCGCAGGGCGGGGAGGTAGCTGCGGACCGAGCCGCGCTCGCTGTCGAGCATGAACTGCTTTGCGGAAAAAACGGTGCGCCCCTGCTCGTCGAAGAGAAAATACT
Organism: uncultured Clostridia bacterium; assembly: GCA_938023775.1. Lineage (GTDB taxonomy): Bacteria > Bacillota > Clostridia > Oscillospirales > Oscillospiraceae > SVKR01. Next base: position 1,038 of record CALJDB010000046.1, on the reverse strand, counting down.
CCATGCCGTAAAGCTGCACGCCCTCCGGAAGACTGCCGGTGCGCCAGCACCCGCTTGCGTCGGCGGCGATGGTGAGGATATGCTCTTTATTCTTGAAGAAGGGAATCGCCCATATAATCGCGCTGCCGAGCGTCATGCCGAGGATATACGCCGCGAGCAGCAGCGCAACGGTCCGCCGCGTTTCCACGCGCTTCATGACTTTTCCTCCGCGTCGGGCATTTCCTCCAGCTTGTAGCCCACGCCGTAAATGCTGCAAAAGCGCACGCCGGCGCAGTGCTCCTTGATCTTTGTACGCAGCCGGGCGAGCAGTGTGTCCACCGCGCGGACATCGCCGAAATAGTCGATGCCCCAGACGGCGTCGAGGATCTCCTCGCGCGAGACGACCTCTCCGGCGCGGCTGACGAGGAAGGTCAGCAGCTCGCATTCGCGGGGCGTTAATTTGACGGGAGCGTTATCCATATAGACCTCATACGCCTTCGGGCGGATGAGGAGACGCCCGATATGCAGCTCGTCGCTCTCCCGCCGGGGCTGGACCCGGCGCAGCACGGTGCGCACGCGGGCGACGACCTCCTTCGGGGAGAAGGGCTTCGTCACATAGTCGTCCGCGCCGAGCTCCAGCCCGACGATGCGGTCGGACTCGTCCACCTTTGCGGACAAAATGATGATCGGAACGTCGCTCCGGCGGCGGATCGCCTTGCAGACCTCCGTGCCGAAAAGCTTCGGCAGCATGATATCCAGAATGACAAGATCGACGCTGCGGCGTTCCAGAAACGCGAGCGCCGCCTCGCCGTCATAGACGGACGCATGGTCGATGCCTGCCTCGGAAAGATAGACGCTGAGGCTCTCATGGACGGCCTCGCTGTCGTCGCAGATCAGGACGGTCGGATTCGACATTGGCTGCTGCACCTCCGAAGTTTTTCTCATTCTCGCTTGACAATTCTACACCAATTGTGCAAAATGTTCAAGTGTTTTGCCGTGCAGTTTTTGTTTATTGTGAATAATTTTAATATTTGCGCAACAATTGCGGTAAGATTGTGT
>CALJDB010000045.1 GCA_938023775.1 uncultured Clostridia bacterium | reverse complement strand
TATCTATTTCTCCCTGTTCATTTTTCCGCAGCAAACCGCTGCCACTGCAACATTATACAAAAGCGCCAGTGGAGATTCAATAGCATTCCGCGTCTTTTCCGCAAGGAATACGCTTTTTCTTTTTTATTTCGGCTGCCGAAATATTTTTCTTGCAATCCCGGTTTGCCGGTGTTATGCTTGGAGTGCAGAATATTTAGGTGCCAAAATAGAAGAGGAGATGGGACTCTATGCGTGATCATCATGAGAAGGCGTTCGGGGAGGAGACGCGGGAGGAGCATTTGGCGCACCTGCTGCGGCGGTGCAGCCGGGTGCTTTATTACCACAGCGAGCCGGGGCAGCAGCAGCATGCGGTGCTGCGCCTGCTGAGCGCCGGGGACGCCTCGCCGCGGCAGGTGCAGGAGGCGCTGGGCGTCCGCCCCGGCTCGGCGAGCGAGCTCATCACGAAGCTCGAAAACAAGGGGCTGCTGACCCGCCGCCGCCGCGACGCGGACCGCCGAAGCGTAGCGCTGAGCCTCACGGAGCGCGGCGCGGAGGCGCTCGCGCGCCACATCGACTGCCCCGCCCCGGCGCTGCTGGACGCGCTGACTCCGGAGGAGCAGGAGCAGCTGACCGCGCTGCTGGAAAAGCTCCAGAACGCATGGAAGGAAAGCGGGGTGCTTTGACGGTATGGCTTTCATGTGGCGCTATGTTAAAAGCTATCGCTGGGCTTATCTCTCCGTCATTCTCGTGAAGCTCGCCGCGACGTTTCTGGAGCTGCTGCTGCCCTACGTGCTCGAGCACCTCATCGACGACGTTGCCCCGCGGCGGAGCGCCGGGGAGATCTTTCTCTGGGGCGGCGTGATGCTGCTGCTCGCGCTCTGCGTGTGGCGCACAAATATTTACGCGAACCACAAGGCGGTGCGCATCTCGGCACAGACGACCTATGAGATCCGGCGCGACCTCTTTCGCCGCTCGCTGACGCTCTCCGGCGGGCAGGTGGACGCCATCGGTCTGCCCTCGCTCACCTCGCGCATGACCTCCGACTCCTACAACGTGCAGGACTGCATCCGCATGGTGCCGTCCATCGGTGTGCGCGCGCCGATCATGCTGCTCGGCGGCATCATCGTGACGCTCGTCATGGACCCCGGACTGAGCCTCATTCTCTGCGTTATGGTCCCGATCGTGCTCACCGTGGTCGTCGGCGTTTCGCTGCGCGGCATCCCGCTTTATGACCGCGTGCAGCGCAGTGTGGACGGCGTGGTGCGCGTGATGCGCGAGAACATCACCGGCATCCGCGTCGTGAAGGCGCTCAGCAAGGAATCCCATGAACGCGCCCGCTTCGAGGGCGTGAATGCGGAGATGAACCGCCACGAGCGGCGCGCGGGCGCGGTGATGAGCCTGCCCGGTCCGGTGATGACGCTGTTTTTGAATCTCGGACTTGTTCTGGTCGTGATCGTCGGCGCAAAGCGCGTGAACGCCGGACGGATTGAGCCGGGCGTTATTCTCTCGTTCCTTACTTACTTCAACATGATCTTAATGGGCGTGATGGGCCTCAACCGCGTATTCCTGATGCTCTCGAAGGCCAACGCCTCCGCACGGCGCATCGCCGAAGTCATCGACCAGCCGGAGACGCTCTGCGCCCTGCCGGAGACCGCGGACGATAAGCCGGAGAGCCCGAACTTCATCGTCTTCGACCACGTCTCCTTCCGCTACGGCGCGGAGACGGACGCGGACGCCGCGGGCTTCGCCGGCGGGGAGCGTCAGATGAGCCTCAGCGACATCAGCTTCACCATCCCTCGCGGCGGCTCGCTCGGCATCATCGGTCCCACGGGCTGCGGCAAGACGACGATCATCCGCCTGCTCATGCGCTTTTACGACTGCACGTCGGGCCATATTTTCGTCGACGGGCGCGACGTGCGCAGCTATGACCCCGCGGCGCTGCGCCGCCGCTTCGGAGTCGTGTTCCAGAACGACGCCGTTTTTGCCGACACTCTCGCGGAGAACATCCGCTTCGGACGCGATGTGGACGATGAGCAGCTCGCAGCTGCCGCGGCGGACGCGGGCGCGGCGGAGTTCATCGGGCGCTACCCGGACGGCTTTGACCACCGCGCCGCCATCCACGGCGCGGACCTCTCCGGCGGCCAGCGCCAGCGCGTTCTCATCGCCCGCGCGCTCGCCGCGGACCCGGAGATTCTGGTCCTCGACGACGCCTCCAGCGCCCTCGATTACCGCACGGACGCGGCGGTGCGCGCCGCCATCCGCGCCCACCACAGCGGCGCGACCAGCATCGTCGTCGCCCAGCGCGTCAGCTCCATTATGAGCTCCGACCAGATCCTGGTACTCGACGAAGGGCGCGTCACCGGTCTCGGCACGCATGCGGAGCTGCTGGAAACAAGCCCTCAGTACCGGGATATTTACGAAACGCAGATGGGAGAGGGGGAATAAGCCATGCCGCCGATCACCGTAATGAAAAAGCCCAAGGACACGCGCGGCACGCTGCGCCGGCTGCTGCGCTATCTGGCGGCGTTCCGCCCCGTCCTCGCCGCCGTTATCGTGCTGAGCTTCCTCAGCAACGTCCTTGCCCTGCTCGGACCGACGCTCGCGGGCAGCGCCATTCGCGCCGCCGCAGCGGGTCCCGGAAGGGTTGACTTCTCGCTCGTTTGGTATTACGCCGAGCGCATGCTCATCGTCTACGCCGCCTCCTCCCTGCTCACAATCGCGATCAACTTCGTGATGGTGCGCGTCAGCAAGCGCGTGGCTTATCGCATGCGGCGCGACGTGTTTGAAAAGCTCATGCGCCTGCCCGTCGGCTATTTCGACCGCAACAGCGCCGGCGACATTATCAGCCGCGTCTCCTACGACGTGGACGTCGTGAGCACCTGCCTTTCCACGGACGTGGTTCAGATTTTGACCAGCGCCGTCACCGTCGTCGGCTCGCTCGTCATGATGCTGCGCATCTCGCCGCTGCTCTGCCTGACCGTCGCGGTGACGCTGCCGGCAAGCGTGCTCTTTACGATGTGGATGCGCAAGCGCACCCAGCCGCGCTTTTCCAAGCGCTCGCGCAAATACGGCGAGATGAACGGCTTCGTGGAGGAAATGCTGAGCGGTGAGCGCACGATCCAAGCCTACGCCTACGAGACGAAGGTCTGCGAGCGCTTCGACGGCGTGAACCGTACCGCGGCAGATGCCTATTACGACGCCGACCGCTACGGCATCTCCGTCGGTCCGACGATGAACGGCATCAACAACGTGATGCTGACGCTCATCGCCGTGTTCGGCTCGCTGCTCTATATGGGCGGCGGCGTCGATCTGGGGCAGATCTCGTCGTTCATCCTCTATTCACGCAAGTTCTCCGGTCCGATCAACGAAATCGCAAACATCATAAACGAGCTCTTCTCCGCGCTCGCCGCAGCCGAGCGCGTGTTCCGCCTGCTCGACGAGACGGAGGAGACCGCCGACGCACCGGATGCCGCCGTGCTGGAGCGCGCGGAGGGCCACGTTGCCCTCGACCACGTCAGCTTCGGCTATGAGCCGGGTCGCACCGTGCTCCACGACCTCAGTCTGGACGCCCAGCCCGGCAGCCAGATCGCCATCGTCGGACCCACCGGCGCGGGCAAAACGACGATCATCAATCTGCTCATGCGCTTTTACGACCCGGATTCCGGCGCGATCTATCTCGACGGCGGCGAGCTGCGCGGCTACACGCGCGCGAGCCTGCGCCGCGCGTGGGCGATGGTTTTACAGGACACATGGCTCTTTCAGGGCACCGTGTTTGAAAACATCGCCTACGGCAAGGAGGGCGCGTCGCTCGACGAAGTCGTCGCCGCGGCGAAGGCGGCGCACATCCACTCGTTCATCATGCAGCTCCCGGAGGGCTACGACACCGTCATCCAAGCCGACGGCGGCAACATCTCCAAGGGTCAGAAGCAGCTGCTCACCATTGCCCGCGCCATGCTCTACGACGCGCGTATGCTCATCCTCGACGAGGCGACCAGCAATGTCGACACCGGCACGGAGCGGCAGGTGCAGCAGGCGATGCGAGAGCTGATGCGCGGCAAAACCTGCTTCACCATCGCCCACCGCCTCTCCACCGTCCGCCAAGCGGACCGCATCCTCGTCGTGGATCACGGCGACGTTGTTGAGCAGGGCACCCACAGCGAGCTGATGGCAAAGCGCGGGGCGTATTACCGGCTCTACGCCGCGCAATTTGAGTGATTTGTGCGGGTTGCGGGGATAGAATTTGAACGCGCCTGCGGGCGCTAAGATTTGATATGTTTCGCGTCCGCGGGACGCGAAACAAATTCAAACCTCGCGCCGCGCACGGCGCGAAACCTACTCTACCCCCTCGCCCTTGGGGCGAGAAACACCCCGCCCCCCTCTTGCACCCAACCCCAAACTTTGCTATAATACCCCCGACACTCCCACAGGAGGACAACCGCCGATGTTTTTCTACCGCATATACTGCCGCGCATTTCAGGCAGCGATGAAGCTCGGAAACTATTTCCTCGGCTACCGGACGCCGGAGACAATGGAGGGAGCGGGCTGCTCCCTTGCGCTGCCGGAGGCGCTGCGCTCCCGCGGCGCGGGCAAGGCGCTCATCGTCACGGGGCCGAACATCCGGCGGCGCGGGATGCTCGATCCCTTCCTCGCCGCGATGGACGCCGCGGGTCTGCCCTACGCCGTTTTCTCCGACCTTGTGCCGAACCCGACGAGCGAGAACGTGGAGGCGGGGCTCACGGTCTATCTGCGCGAGGGCTGCGAAAGCCTCGTCGCCTTCGGCGGCGGCGGACCGATGGACTGCGCCAAGGCGATCGCCGCGCGCGCCGTGCGCCCGAAGCGGAGCGTGACGCAGCTTCAGGGCGTTCTGACCGTGCGGCGGCGCATCCCGTTTTTCGCCGCAATCCCGACTACGGCGGGCACCGGCAGCGAGACGACCGTCGCCGCCGTCATCACGGACGCCGCGACCCACCGCAAGGCGTCCATCGTCGACCCCGCCATTCTGCCGGACCTCGCCGTGCTGGACCCGGACTTAACGCGCTCGCTGCCCCCCGCGGTCACGGCGGAGACCGGGCTGGACGCGCTATGCCACGCCGTTGAAGCCTACACAAACCGCACCTACTGCACCGCGCTGGAAAACGACCTCGCGCGCCGCGCCGTGCGCCTTATCTACGATAACCTTCTCCCCGCTTACCGCGACGGCAGCGACGCCGCGGCGCGGCAGGAGATGCAGCGCGCCGCGTTTTACGCCGGACGCGCCTTCACCCGCGGCTGTGTCGGCTATGTCCACGCCGTGGGCCACACGCTCGGCGGGCTCTACGGCGTGCCCCACGGCCGCGCGATGGGCATTCTGCTGCCCCACGTTCTGCGTCAGTACGGCGCCGCCGCGCACCGCCGCCTCGCAGAGCTCGCGGACGTCTGCGGTCTCGGCGGGGGCTCCGACGCGGAGAAGGCGGAGCGCTTCATCGCGTGGATCGAGTCCGTCCGGCGCGAGACGGGAATCCCCGACCGCGCGGAGATGATCCGGGACGAGGACATTCCCCGGATCATCCGCTGGGCGATGCGCGAAGCCAACCCGCTCTATCCCGTCCCCGCCGTCTGGGGCGAGGCGGACTTCCGCCGCCTGCTGGATACGGTAAGACAGTAAAACGGTAAAAGAAACAAGATAGATCCGGAGGATAAACCCATGATGAAAAAACTGCTCTGCCTGCTGCTGGTGCTTGCACTGGCGTTTTCCCTCGCCGGCTGCGGCGTTCTGGGACTGCTCGGCGATCTGCTGGAGGACAAAGAACCCACGCCGACGGCGCGCCCGACCGGGCACCTGACGCCCTCCACCGACGTGCCGGAGGAGACAGAAGAGCCCGCCGCGAGCGGTCACTTTGAAGACGTCTGGCGCGGGGACTATTCCTACGCCGACTATGAATTTGAGGACTACGACCCCGAATGGTTCGCCGAATACACCGCCCCGCTTTACGAAATGGCGGCGTCCGGCGGCACGAAGGACGGCTTTTCCGAGGCGGCGTTCGCCGTCGAGGACGAGCTGGGCTACGTTTTCGATATGTACACGCTCGCCCAGCTCGCCTATTACCGCGACCCCTCCGACGAGACGCTCGCCGCGCGGATGAACGACGCCCTGGCGCGCTACTACGAGCTCTACGACGAGTATAACGCCGCCATGGCAGCCGTCGCGAACTCCAAATACAGCTCCCTGATGACCGACTGGTTCCCGGAGAGCTATATCGACTGGTTCCGCAATGAGGGCGGCGAGCCCGCGGACCGGACGCTCACCGACCGCGAGGACGCGCTCGTGCAGCGCTATTACGCCCTCGCCGCGGAGGACGAGCCGGACGCCGCCGCGATGGCGGACGTCTTCGCCGAGCTCGTCGGCGTGCGCAACGAGATGGCGGCGGACGCCGGCTACGAAAGCTACGCCGATTACGCCTACGCCGAGCTCTACGGCAGGAACTACTCCCCCGCGGACATGGACGTGCTGCTGGACGGCGCGAAGACGTATTTTGCCCCGCTCATCAGCGATTACGCGCTGGACGTCTACGACGAGACGGATCTGCTGACCTCCTCCGCGATTGACTGCTCGCCGGACGCCATTTCAGACGCGATGGGCAGCGTGCTCCCGCGCCTCTCTCCTGAGCTTGCCGCGGCGTTCGACTATATGCAGCGCTATGCCCTCTGCGACCTTGAACAGAACCCCGGCAAGGCGGAGACCGGCTTCACCACGCGCTTTTATTACTTAAACGAGCCCTTCATCTTCAATGCGCCCTACGACGAGGTGCAGGATTATTTCGACACGATCCACGAGTTCGGCCACTTTGCAAACGCCTTTTACACCACGAGCGACCTGCTCTACGGCATCTCCGACTTTGACCTCAGCGAGCTGCAAAGTCAGGGCATGGAGATCATGTTCACCGCCTTTTATGAGGACATCTTCGGCGCCGACCTCGCCGATTACGCGCGCGACACAGTGCTGATGAACATGGTCTACAGCGTTGTAGACGGCGCGCTCTACGACGAGTTCCAGCGCCGCGCCTATGCCGAGCCGGACCTCACGGGCGAGCGCGCGGCGGAGCTCTACGGTGAGGTCTGCGACGACTTTAGCTGCTACGACGGCAGCGGCGAATTTGCCTACGACTGGGTCTGGGTCTCCCACAATTTCGATAACCCCTTCTATTACATCAGCTACGCCGCCTCCGCCCTCGGCGCGCTGGAGCTCTACGACCTGCTCTGCGCCGACTTCGACGCCGCCGCGGACAAATACCTTGAAATCTGCGGCATGGACACGGAGTATTACTACTACACCGACGCCCTCGAAGAAGCCGGGCTCCACAGCATCTTCGACGAGAGCGCCTACGCCGAGATCGCCGAAACGGTCGAGCACACGCTCGCCGCGTAAAAAAAGCCAAAATTCCTGCCGGGTTTCCGGCAGGAATTTTTTATTTTTAAGACGTCTTAGTATATTGACAAGGCAGCATGGGCATGCTATACTTCAAACCGTAAGATATCTTATGAATTGAAGGAGGAACTCAAACCATGGCTGAAAATAAAAACGAAGTTCTGCTCTCGCTCGTGTCCGATCTTTCGCGGCGGCGCAAGCGCATTATGAAGCGCGAGATGGGGCTTGCCCCGCGTCCGGAGCGCGCGCCGGGCGCGCCGCATGAGCACAAGCTCTTCCCGCCCGATATTCTGAGCCAGCGCGGACGCGGCGGCGCGGAGGGGTACCGGAACGGTCCGCCGATGGCGCGCCTGCGCATCCTCTCCGCCCTGCTGGAGATGGACGCCGTCAGCCAGAGCCGTCTGGCTGTCATTCTCTCCATCCGCCCCCAGTCCCTGACGGAGCTGCTTGGCAAGATGGAGTCGGAGGGGCTCATTACCCGCCGCCAGAACGATGCCGACCGCCGCGAGATCCTCGTCAGCATCACGGACGCCGGCCGCGAAAAGCTCGCCGCCTTCGAGGGCGAGCGCCGCGACTACGCCGCCGCGTTCTTTGCGCCCCTCAGCGAGGAGGAAAAGGACCAGCTCGCCGTGCTGCTCGGCAAGCTGCTGGAAAACGAGTGAAAAACGCGATCCCGCCTGATTTTTCGGGCGGGATCGTTGGATTTTAAAAGCTGAACGCGCCTTGTGGCGCGAGG
>CALJDB010000044.1 GCA_938023775.1 uncultured Clostridia bacterium | reverse complement strand
CCACTTTCGCCGCCGGTCCTTCCGGACCGGCGGCGAAACCGTTTTTTATCGTTTACAGCCCGCGCTCCACTCGTCTCTGGTGATTGCGAAAACGTCCGTGCGCTCGTCCTCCTCATCCTCGTAGGACCGGACGAAGCGGCAGCCGATGCTCATCGCGGTGCGGCGGGAGGGCTCGTTATCGTGCTCCGTATAGGAATAGATGACTTGAAATGGCGTTGCGCCGAATGCCCAGTCGCGGACGGCGGATGCCGCCTCGCGCGCATAGCCCCGGCACTGGCAGTCGCCGCGGATATGGTAACCGATCTCCGGCAAAACTGCGCCGTCGATGCGCTGCATTGTGAGCCCGCAGTCGCCGATCAGCTCGCCGCCGCGGCGCAGACTGACCGCCCAGAGCCCGAAGCCGAGCGTGCGGTAGCGCTCGATGTTTTTCGCGATCCAGCCGCGCACGCGGGCGTCGTCAAAGGTGTAAGGGTAGTGGCGCATGATGTCCGAGTCCGCGAGGACGCGGCGGAGCGCTTCGAAGTCGCCGGGCTCCAGCTCGCGCAAGGTCAGGCGTTTTGTCTCCAGAACCATCGCGTCACCTCAGCGCTCGGCGATCGCGAGCCCGCACTCGCGCATGCGCTTTTCCACGGCGGCAGGGCTGCGCTTGAGCTCCGCGGAGATGCGGCAGAGGGCGCGCCCAGTCCTGCACCGTTCGGCGAGCAGCTTGTCCTCCGCTATCGTCCACGGCATACGCCGCTGCGCAACCCAAAGGGAATCCGCCTCCTCGACCTCGTCGAAGGCGTCGAGCATAAAGCGCTGGATACGCGGACCGTAGAGCGTTGCGTGGTAAACGCGCCCCGCGCCCTGCCGCGCGGCGACACGGATATCGCTGTAGCGCCCCGCATCCGTCGGGCGTTTGACCCACATTCCGTCCGAGGCATACTCCCACTGGAGCAGACCGCGGTCGACAAGCCATGTGCTGAACACCGTATAGCTGAGGCGGCGCATCGCAGGGTCGGAAATCAGTGCGTTGACGCGCTTGACAAACTCCGTTCCGCTGATAGGCTTATCGGAAAAAGGAAATGCCGCACGCTGCTCCTCCGTGAGCGCGAGCGGCTTCGTGCGGACCGGTCGTGTTTCCGGCTTTGGTGGGGCAATGCAAGCCGCGGCGTGGGAGAGCACGTCGGAGACGAAGGAGAGGCATTCGGCGCAGCGCGCGTCCGCAAGCGAAAGGGTTTCACCGCTCTCCGGATCGCGCCCCTCGGCGAGCGCCTCGACATAGGCGCGGGCGCGCAGCAGCTCCTCATATTCCATCATGACAAATCCCCCCAGACCATGGTGCGGCACCGATGTCAGCGCGAAATAAAAATATAGTTGCCCTTTTCATCCACAACACGGCACTTGCAGCGCTTGCAGATATAAGCATGCTTGCGTGCAAAGAGCGGGATCGTCTTCATCTTGCCGCACTTCGGGCAGCGCAGCAGGCTCACAATGCAAATGAGCGCAACGAGCGCAACGCCAAGCGCGATACAGCCGGGCGTCAAATACTGCCCGTCCCCCACCAAAAAAGCGCCGCCGATCCAGCAGACGACGAAAATATAAAAACAGATCCGCGCCACGCGGAGCTCCTTGCGTCCGACCATAAAGAGCACCTCATTTCGTAATTATTCAACCGGCGTACTGCCAGC
>CALJDB010000043.1 GCA_938023775.1 uncultured Clostridia bacterium | reverse complement strand
TTCCCTCCGCGCAGAGTATTTTTCGGCACGCACAGGTCGCGCCGAAAAATAATTGAACTTTATTCGCGCCTGCGGGCGCGAACTCTGCGAGGCTTTCTGTAAAGCTTTTGTAAAATCGTCGCACGGGTACTTTTCTTTGGGGGCGGGCGGTGGTAGAATGGCGCAAACACTGATCGGAGGGGCTTTTATGGCTTATCAGAGAATTTTGACGGTGCAGGACATTTCCTGCGTGGGGCAGTGCTCGCTGACGGTGGCGCTGCCGATTCTGTCCGCCTGCGGGCTGGAGACGGCGGTGCTGCCGAGCGCGGTACTCTCCACCCACACGGGCGGCTTTTCCGGCTGGACCTTCCGTGATCTGACGGAGGACATGCCCGCCATCCGCGCCCACTGGGAGCGCGAGGGGCTGCGCTTTTCCGCGGTTTACACCGGCTATCTCGGCTCCGCGGCGCAGATCGGCTATGTGCTGGAGATCGCGGAAACGCTCTGCCGCCCGGAGGGGCTGCTCATCGCGGACCCCGCGATGGCGGATAACGGGAAGCTCTATCCCGGTTTTGACGACGCCTTCGTTGCGGCGATGCGACCGCTCGCTGCGGCGGCGGACTTCCTGCTGCCGAACGTGACGGAGGCGTGCCTGCTCTCCGGAACGCCTTACCGCGAGACCTATGACGAGGCGTATATCGACGCGCTGCTGCGCGCCGTCGCCGCGCCGGGGCAGACCGTGGTGCTCACGGGCGTCAGCTTTGACGCGGAGACGACCGGCGTCATGGTCTATCGCGGCGGCGCGGCGGAGTATTACCGCCACAAAAAGCTCGCGACCGGCTGCCACGGCACGGGCGACGTGTTCGCCTCCGCCTTCACCGGCGCGCTGCTGGACGGCAGAAGCCCGATCGACGCCGCGCGCATCGCGGCGGATTTCGTCGTGGCATGCATCGAGCGCACCGTGCAGGACCCCGCCCACTGGTACGGCGTAGAGTTCGAGCCGGAGCTCCCGGGTCTGCTCCGCGCACTGGGAAAGGTGTAAGATACAAGAATTGCCCCGCCGTCCGGCGGGGCAATTCGTTATAATCTTTTCTTTTTCTTCGCCTTGACGCCGTCGCTGCTGCCGGTGGATTCTCCGAACTGGCGGAGGAGCTCCTTCTGCTCTTTGGTGAGGTTTTTCGGCGTTTCGATGAAGACGGTGACGAACTGGTCGCCGCGGCCGGAGCCGTTTAAGTAGGGGATGCCCTTTCCGCGCAGACGGAAGGTGGTGCCGGTCTCCGTGCCTTCGGGGATGTTATACTTCACGCGGCCGTCGAGCGTCGGGACCTCGACCTCCGCGCCGAGCGCCGCCTGCACGAAGGAGATGGGCAGCTCAAGCAGCACGCTGCTGCCGTCGCGCTCGAAGAGCGGATGCGCCTTCACCGCGACGGTGATGAGCAGGTCGCCCGCGGGACCGCCGTTGAGCCCGGCGTGGCCCTGACCGCGCAGGGAGATGGTCTGGCCGTCGTCGATGCCGGCGGGGATGTTGGCGGAAATGGTACGCTGGCGGCGGACCTTGCCCTTGCCATTGCACTTCGGGCAGGGGTCCTTCACGAGCTTGCCGGTGCCGCCGCAGCGGCGGCAGGGGTTCGTGGCACTCATAACGCCGAAGGGCGTGCGCTGCTGGGTGCGAACCGTGCCGGTGCCGTTGCAGTCCGGGCAGGTCTCCGGGCTCGTGCCGGGCTTGCAGCCCGTGCCGTGGCACTCCTCGCAGTCCTCGATACGCGGGACCGTGACCTCGCGCTTGCAGCCGAACGCCGCCTCCTCAAAGCTGACGGAGACGCGCACGCGGATATTCTCGCCCTTCTGGGGCGCGTTGCGCCGCTGGGCGCTTCCGCCGCCGAAGCCGCCGCCGAAGATGTTGCCCAGAATATCGCCGAGATCGCCGAAGTCCCCGAAGCCGCCGAAGCCGCCGCCGTAAGCGCCGCCCCCGCCGTAACCGGCGCTGGGGTCGAACGCGGCGTGGCCGAACTGGTCGTATTTTGCCTTCTTGTCCGGGTCGGAGAGGACCTCATACGCCTCGCCGATCTCCTTGAACTTCTCCTCGCACGCCTTATCGCCGGGGTGGAGGTCCGGGTGATACTCCTTCGCGAGCTTGCGGTAAGCCTTCTTGATCTCGTCGTCGGAGGCGCCCTTGCTCAGTCCGAGCACCTCGTAATAATCACGTTTATCAGCCATAGCTTGCTTCCTTACAAAAAACGCGGATTTCGCCGAAGGTGGGTAAGAACACCCGCCTTCGGCGATTGCTGGTTTTCCCGAAAAATCAGGACTTACTTCTTGTCCTTATCGTCGTCCACGACGGTGTAGTCCGCGTCGTAGTACTGCTGACCGCCGTTCGCGCCCTGATCGCCGCAGCTGTTGCAGTCGCCGCCGCAGTTGGCTGCGTTCGGGTCGCCCTGCGGGGCGGCGTTCTGGTAAAGCTTCTCGCTGACCTTATAGAACACCTGCGTGAGCGCCTCGGTCTTGGCCTTGATCGCCGCCGTGTCGCTGCCGGAGAGGGCGGTCTTCAGCTCGGCGAGCGCGGCTTCGATCTCGCTCTTGTCGCCGGCTTCGATCTTGTCCTTCATCTCCTCGAGGGTCTTCTCGGTCTGATAGACCATCTGATCGCCCTGATTGCGGACGTCAACCTCTTCCTTCTTCTTGGCGTCCTCGGCGGCGTACTGCTCCGCCTCGCGGACCGCCTTGTCGATGTCGTCCTTGCTCATGTTGG
>CALJDB010000042.1 GCA_938023775.1 uncultured Clostridia bacterium | reverse complement strand
CATATAGATCAGACCGAGCAGGCAGCCGATGGCAGCGCCCTCGTTCGGCGTGAACCAGCCGATGAAAATGCCGCCGATGACGACGAGGAACAGCACCGCGACGCCCCAGATACCCTTGAGCGCGGCGAGCTTTTCCTTGGCGGTGTACTTTCTGCCCTCCGGCGCAAGGCTCGGATTGCGCTTGACGAGGATAACGATGACGAAGCAGCAGAGGACCGCCAGAATGATGCCGGGGATAATGCCCGCGGCGAACAGCTTGCCGATGCTCTCGCCCATCAGAACGCCGTAAACGATGAAGGCGGAGCTCGGCGGAATCATAATGCCCAGCGTGCCGCCGACGGAGACGCTGCCGGAGGCGAGGGAGTCGGCGTAGCCCTTCTCCTTCATTTCCGGGCAGGCGACGACGCCCATGGTCGCCGCGGTCGCGGTCGGGGAGCCGCAGATGGCGCCGAAGCCGGCGCACGCCACGACAGAGGCGCAGGCGAGGGAGCCGGGGAGACGGCCGAGCACGCGCTCGGAGAGGTTAAATAGCCCTCGGCTGAGTCCTGAGCAGTAGCAGAACTCGCCCATCAGGACGAAAAGCGGCAGGACGGAGAGCGTGTAGCTCGCCGCGGTCGTGAAAAACTGGGTCTGGAACAGACCGAGCGCCGCCTGAATGTTGATAACGTAGGCATAGCCCACGAAGCCGACGACCAGCATCGCGCCGCCGATGTTCATGCCCAGAAACAGCAGCAGCAGCAAAACGCCGACGCCGATCAGAGCAACCGCATTGAGGCTCATAAGATCTTTTTCCTCCTATTTTTGGGGATAAAAGGGGCAGGCTGGGCTCTTTTACAAGGCGCAGCCCGCCCCGGTCGGGTCTTTGGTTTTATCCTTCTGCCGTGTATTTCTGGAACAGCGCCACAAGGTTATCGTAGAACGCCTGCGCGTCGAAGTCGGCGGAGGTGTTCTTGGTGATCCAGTTCTGGTGCACCGGCTCGGCGGCAGCCTCCCACTCGGCGAGCTCGCCCTCAGTGGGAATGATCAGGCGGTCGGTGGACTCGAATTCCGCGCGGGTCGCATCGGAGGACTCCTGCGTGCGCTTTGCGAGCGTGATGGACGCCTCGCGGCCGGAGGCAGCCTCCAGCGCAGCCTGAACGTCCGCGGGCAGCGCGTCGAACTTGTCCTTCTTCATCAGCACGACCATGAACTGGTTGATGGTGTTCAGGTCGAGGGCGAAGTTGGTGACGTCCTGAAGCTTGAAGCCGGCGATTCCGGCGTAGTCGATGTTGTAGCCCTCGATGATGCCCTTATCCATGGAGGTGTAGATGTCGCCGGAGGGGGTCAGCACCGGGTTTGCGCCGATGGCGCTCATCAGCTCGGTCAGACCGCCGGCGGGAGCGCGCAGCGTGCGGCCCGCAAGGTCGGAGGGCTTGGAGCCCGCCTTCGCCAGACCGATGGGGAATCCGGGAGAGCCGTGCATGATGAGGATCTTGAACTCGCTCCACTCGTCGCGCAGCGCCTTACCCATTTCCTCGTCCTCCCAGAGATCCCAGAGGACCTGCGTCGCCTCGTCCGCAGTGGCGCCGTTATTGATCATCGGAAGGATGGTCGCGTCCGTCACGGGGAACTGACCGGGGAAGAACGCCATGTTCGTCCAGAGAATGTCGCACACGCCGGTGCGCAGGGCGTTCAGACCGTCGGCGGGAGCCGCCAGCGTCGCGCCGGCATAAACGGTGATGTCGGTCAGGCCCGCCTTGTCGACCTCGTCCGCCCAGTCCTCGAAGCAGATGCCCCAGATACTGGTAGCAGCGTCATGGTGGGAGAAGGACATCTTCAGAACGTCCTTGCTGTCGGTCTTGCCGGTGTTGCCGGAATTGCCGGTGCCGGGATTGTCGGTCTTGCCGGTGCCGGGATTGTCGGTCTTGCCGGTGTTCTTGTCGCCGCCGCAGCCGGCGAGGAGACAAAGCGCCATAACGCACACGAGAACGAGCGCGAGCACCTTGCGCAGGG
>CALJDB010000041.1 GCA_938023775.1 uncultured Clostridia bacterium | reverse complement strand
CGAAATTTACATCGTGGAGGGCGACTCGGCTCTCGGCGCCTGCAAGCAGAGCCGCAACGCAGAGTTTCAGGGCATCATGCCTGTCCGCGGCAAGATCCTGAACTGCCTGAAGGCGGACTATCCCCGCATTTTCAAGAGCGAGATCATCACGGATCTGCTGAAGGTGCTCGGCTGCGGCGTGGAGGTCGGCGGCAAGAGCAGCAAGGACCTCAGCAGCTTCGACCTCGCGAATCTGCGCTGGAACAAGGTCATCATCTGCACCGATGCCGACGTCGACGGCTATCAGATCCGCACCCTGATCCTGACGATGCTCTACCGCCTGACGCCGACGCTCATCCGCGAGGGCTATGTCTACATTGCGGAGTCTCCGCTCTATGAGATCGGCTGCAAGGGCAAGACATGGTTTGCCTATTCCGAGCCGGAGAAGGCGAAAATCTTAGCGGAGCTCGACGGGCAGAAGCTCACGATCCAGCGCAGCAAGGGACTCGGCGAGAACGACCCGGAGATGATGTGGATGACGACGATGAACCCCGCGACGCGGCGGCTCATCAAGGTCATGCCGGAGGACGTCGAAAAAACCGCGCGCATGTTCGACCTGCTCCTCGGCGACGACCTCGCCGGGCGGAAAAATCATATCGCTGAAAACGGAAGCAAGTTCCTCGACCTTGCAGATATATCATAAAGGAGACACATGATGAAAAAGCTGAGCGGTATTTTGCTGGCGCTCTGCCTTGTGCTGGCGCTTTTTGTTCCCGCTGCGGCGGCGGAGACGACCCCGGCGGTCTCCGTGCAGTGGATGGGCGAGACGGTCGCGTTTCCGGACGCGCAGCCTGTGATATGCGCAGACCGCACGATGGTGCCCGTCCGCGCGATCGCGGAGGCGGCGGGCGCGGCGGTGGACTATGACGCCGGACTCGTGACGGTCACGGCGGCGGACGGGACCGTCGTCCGCTTCCGCCCCGGCGAGGAGACCGCCGAGCGCATTTCCGGCGGCGGGACGGAGGTCTTTCCGGTGGACGCCGCGCCCTATATCGAGGGCGGACGGACCTTTGTGCCGCTGCGCTTTTTCTCCGCGGCGCTGGGCTATGACGTGGCTTGGGACGGCGGCGCGCGCTGCGCCGTTGTGACGGACCGCGCCGCGCTCGTCGCGGAGCTGAATGCGCCCTTTTCGCGCGTGAATGCCGCGCTCGCCGCCCTGCGGGAGAGCGCCGCCGCTCTCGGCGGCGCGCGGAAGCTTTCCGGCAGCGCGGAGCTGACGCTGACGGCGCTGGACAGCCTGAATGGCGACCGGACCGGCTCCGCCGCGCTGCGCTATACCGTGCTCACCGGCGAAGCGGGCGCGGACGCACGCTTCACGCTGGACGCCGCAGCGCTGCTCTCGCTGCTGCTGCCGGATGCGGAGCTTTATGACGACGCCGACCGCGCCGCGCTGGAGCTCGTGAAGACCGAGCTTGGCAAAACGGAGCTGCGCGTGCTCTATGACCGCGCTTCGGGCGACGCTTACGTCCGCGTCCCCGCGTTTTTCGGCGCGCTCGCGGAGGTGACGCTCCCGGCGGAGACGTGGCTGAAGCTGACGGCGGAGGACCTCGCGCTCGAAGACGATAGCGGCGAAGCCGCGCTGCTGCGCGCGGAGAGCGTCGGCGCGCTGCTTTATGACACGGCGGCGCTCACCGGCTTCGGGGCGGACACCGTCGCCGCGCTGCGTGCGGACGCGGCTGCGATGGCGCTCGTTCTGGGCGACGCGGCGTTTGAAGGCGACACGGCGACGCTCGGCGGCGAGCAGCGCGACGCGCTCGCGGCGGCGCTCGGCGCGGAGACGCTGGAGCTGACCGTCACGGCGCGCGGGACCGGCGATTTTGCCGCGTCCTTCGCGTTCCGCAGCGACGAGGCGGCAGCCACAGCCGCGCTCTCCGCCACGCCGGGCAAAACGGCGCTGGAGCTCACCCTCCACGTGAAAAACGCCCTGCGGCTCGGCCTCACGGCGTCCGGCACGGCGCAGCGCTACAGCGGCGCGGTCGTTACCGTGCCCCCGGCGGACGCCGCGGTCTATACGCTGGACGAGCTCGCCGTGCCGCTCGGCGGTGCGGGGGACATTCTGACGGAAATTTCCGGCGCGATCGCGCCGATCGGCGGCAAATAAGAAACGGCAGGAGAAAAATTACCGATGGCAAAGAAAAAAACGGACGCGGAGACCCGCCGCGTGCCCGACGACCCGAATGTGATGGGGCTGCACGCGGAGGTGCTGGAGCAGCCGATCACGGAAACGCTGGAGACGAACTACATGCCTTACGCCATGTCCGTCATCGTCTCGCGCGCCATTCCGGAGATCGACGGCTTCAAGCCCAGCCACCGCAAGCTGCTTTATATGATGTATAAAATGGGGCTGCTGACCGGCGCGCGCACGAAAAGCGCCAACATCGTGGGCTCCACGATGAAGCTCAACCCCCACGGCGACGCCGCCATCTATGACACGATGGTGCGTCTTTCCAAGGGCTACGAGGCGCTGCTGCTGCCCTTCGTGGACTCCAAGGGCAACTTCGGCAAGCATTATTCGCGCGATATGTCGTGGGCTGCGCCGCGTTACACGGAGGCGAAGCTCTCCGCCGTCTGCGCGGAGCTGTTCCGCGATATCGACAAGGACACCGTCGACATGGTGGATAACTATGACGGCAGCATGAAGGAGCCGACGCTCCTGCCCACGGCGTTCCCGAATGTGCTCGTCTCCGCAAACTCCGGCATCGCCGTCGGTATGGCCAGCCAGATATGCGGCTTCAACCTCAACGAGGTCTGCCAGACGACGATAAACTATATCCGCGACCCGGAATTCGACATAATGTCCACGCTCCCCGCGCCGGACTTTCCCACCGGCGGCGAGATAATCTACGACCGCGCCGAGATGGAGGAGATATACCGCACCGGGCGCGGCAGCTTCCGCGTGCGCGCGAAGTGGCGGCACCTCGAAAAAGAGAACATAATCGAGATATACGAGATACCGTATACCACGACGTCCGAGGCGATAATCGACAAGGTGGCGGAGCTGATAAAGACCGGCAAGGTGCGCGAGATAAACGATATGCGCGACGAGACAGACCTCAGCGGTCTGCGCCTCGCCATCGACCTCAAGCGCGGTACCGACCCGGAAAAGCTCATGCAGAAGCTCTTCAAGCTCACCACTTTGCAGGACAGCTTCCCCTGCAACTTCAATATCCTCGTCGCGGGCAGCCCGCGCGTCATGGGCGTGCGCGAGATACTTGACGAGTGGACGGCGTGGCGCACCGAGAGCATACGCCGCCGGGTGTA
>CALJDB010000040.1 GCA_938023775.1 uncultured Clostridia bacterium | reverse complement strand
GCGCTTATCCGTCCGGCAGCGGACGGATAAGAAAACAAAGACAATTGGAGGTGTTGCATTTATGTCTCTGGAGGCCATGGAGACCCTGACCGCCGTGGAGGAACGACTCAGACGCGCCAAGGCGGAAGCAGCGATGGCCGCAAAGCAATCCGTCACGGAGGCAAGAGCGCAGGGCGAGGCGATGTTAGCGGAGGCGGCAAAGCGCGCCGCTGCGGAATCGTCCGAGCTCGCAAAAGCCGCCGATGAGCGCGCCAAAACCGCCGCGGCGGAGCTCGCCCGCCAAAGCGAGCAGCAGAGGGAAGCGCTCCGCAGCGCGGCAAAAGCCCGCGAAGCGGACGCGGTCGACTTCGTCGTTGAAAGGATCGTGAACGGCTGATGGCGATCGTCAAAATGAAAAAAATGCAGGTGATCGCACCTGCCGCCGTGCGGGACGAGCTCCTGCGCGAGCTGCAGCGTCTCGGCTGTGTGGAGGTCCGCACGGCGGACGAGCTGCTCGCCGATTCCGCGCTCGCCGCGATGCTCCGTCCCGAGCATGGCGATGCGCAGGGCGCGCGTGCAGAGCGCCAGCTCTATGCCGAGGCGATTGCGGTTTTAGACCGCTACGCCCCGGAAAAAAAGCCGATGCTCTCCGCAAAGCCCCCGCTCGAAAAATCCCGCCTGCTCGACGGGGAGGACGACGCCCGCGCCGCCGAATGTGCGCACACGCTTGCCGCCCTTGAGGAGCAGATGCGCGTCCTCGCCTCGGCGGAGACACGCGAAAAGCTGCGGCTGGAGGCGCTGCGCCCGTGGCAGAGCTGCCCCCTCCCGCTCGACTGCGCCGGGACCGCCCACACGGCGGTGCTCTTCGGCTTTCTCCCCGCCCGCGCGGATATGGACGCGCTCTCCGCCGCGCTGAGCGAGGGCGCCGCCCAGCTCTTCGAGGTCGGCGCAGACGACGCGGCGCGCTATGTCTATGTCGTCTGCCTGCGCGCGGAGACGGAGGAGATCACGAAGCTCCTGCGCGAGCACGGCTTCGCCGCCCCCGCTTACGGCGAGCAGCACGGCACCGCCAAGGAGAACCTCGCCGCGGCGGAGTCCGCCCTTGCGGACGTGAACGCAAAGCAGAGGGAAACCTTTGAAAAAATCACCGCCCTTGCGCCGGAGCGCGGCGCGCTGCGCATGGCGTTTGACCGCGCCGGCGCAAAGGTGGACCGTGCAGAAGCCGCGGACAAGCTCGTCGGAACGGAGAAGACCGTTCTGCTGAGCGGCTGGGCGGTCGCCGACCGCGAAGCGGAGGTCTCCGCGCTGCTCGCCAGCCGCGACTGCGCCTACGACTTCGCCGACCCCGCCGAGGACGAGTATCCCGACGTCCCGGTGAAGCTCCACAACAACCGCGTGACCGACGGCCTGAACATGGTCACGAACATGTATTCCCTCCCCCAGTACGGTACGGTGGACCCCAACCCGCTGATGGCGCCGTTCTTCATCCCGTTTTACGGCATCATGATGGCGGATATGGGCTACGGCCTGCTGATGATCCTCGCCGCGCTCGTCGCGATGCGCAAGATGCGCCCGCGGGAGGGCACGCTCAGCTTCTGCCGCCTGATGCTCTGGTGCGGCATCACGACCTTTATCATGGGCGCCGTGACCGGCGGTTTCTTCGCCGATGCGCCGCTCCAGATTGCAAAGATCATCAACCCGGACACGACGTGGCAGGGACTTCCGGCGCTGTTCAGCCCGCTGAACGACAGCATCTATGTCCTCATCGGCGCCATCGCGCTCGGCGCAATCCAGCTCAACACCGGTCTTGTGATCAGCTTTGTCCAGAAAATGAAGCACGGCGAGATCGCGGACGGCATCTTCTATGAAGTTGCGCTCTGGGTCATCCTCGCCGGCAT
>CALJDB010000039.1 GCA_938023775.1 uncultured Clostridia bacterium | reverse complement strand
CTCTCCAATTCGTCATCGCTCTCTGCCTCCATCAGTGCTTTCGCGTCCTCATAAAGCGGCTCCGGGACCAGAATGCTGCTGCCCGTTCCGCTCATTCCGAGCAGGACCTTGCCGAAATCGCCGTCCCCCGGATGGATGATGAGCGCGGGGATGCCGTAAGCCTCCAGCATGTTCACAAGGATCTTGTCCTCCATATCCACGCTGAGGCAGTGGGTCAGGAATTTCGGCGCGGCATACTCCCCCGCATCATCCCGCGGCCACCTTTTCAGCAGCGCGCCGGGCAGCGAGCTCCACGCAAATGCTTTTTCCATACTTTTAAACTCTATCCTCTCTCGATCTCATTTATGATAGCGCGTTCCCGCCGAAATGGAGAGCGCGCGGTAAATCTGCTCGGCAAGCATCACCCGGAAAAGGTGATGCGGGAATGTCATGCGCGAGACGCTCAGCCGCAGATCGGCGCGCGCCTTGACGCGCTCGCTGAGCCCGAACGAGCTGCCGACGACAAAGCAGACGCGGCTGCGCCCGGCGCTCTGCCAGCGGTCGAGCCGGGCGGCGAGCTCCTCGCTGCTCATGCTCTTGCCCTCCACGCACATGGCGACGACCGCCGCACCGGAGGGGATGGCTTTCTCGATGTCCGCCGCCTCGCGCTCGAGCGCCGCGGCGATCTCCCGCGCGCCGGGGGCGTCTCCGAGGCGCTGCTCGGCAAGCTCCGCGCACTCGAAGCGGCAGAACGCGCCGAGGCGCTTGCGGTATTCCTCGAACGCCTCCGCGAAAAATTTTTCCTTCAGCTTTCCGACGCAGACGAGCTTTACCGTGAGCACGCTTCCGCCCTCCCGAATTCGACCGTGAAGCGCCCGTCCGCCGGCGCGGTGTAAAGTCGGGCGTCCCGCCCCGCAAGGGCGTCCGCCACGGCGCGGTAAGCGCGGTCCGGCGTGTTGTTCTCGCGGCTGAGATGGCCCAGCACGATATACTGCGTCCCGCGGTCGGAAAGATAGGCGGCGAGCTCGCCGCAGCGCTCGTTGGAAAGGTGACCATGGTCGGACAGAATGCGCCGCTTCAGCGCCGCAGGGTAAGGACCGGCGCGGAGCATGTCAACGTCGTGGTTTGCCTCGATGAGCACGGCGTCCGCCCCGGCGAGTCCGGCGAAAATCTCGTCCGTGACGCAGCCTAAATCGGTCGCGAGACCGAAAACGCCGTCGCCCTCGACGCGCCAGCCGACGCTCTCGGCGGTGTCGTGGGGCGTGGCGAAGGGCGTGACGCGCACCTCGCCGACGTTGAAGCTCTTGCCGGGCGCGACGGGGTGCATACGCGCTTCGACCCCCGCGCTGGCGGCGCACAGACGGCGCAGCACGGTCCGGGGGGCGAAAAAGGGAACGCCGCTGTGGCGGAGCATGGTGGCGATCCCGCTGATGTGATCGGAATGTTCATGGGTAACGAGTACGGCGGAAAGGTCGGCTATCGTCAGCCCGGAGACGGCGAGCGCGTCCCGGATGCGGCGGAAGGAAATTCCGGCGTCCAGCAGAAGACGGGTCTCTCCGCATTCGAGCAGGGCGCAGTTTCCGCTGCTGCCACTCGCAAAGGTGGTCAGGCGCATCATCCGGCAGCGGCGCCTCGCTCGTCGGGCTCGTCCGGCTCGGAGACGGCGCGGATATCCGCGCCGAGGCGGCGCAGCTTGCCGACGATGTCCTGATAGCCGCGCTCGATATACACCACGTCCTCCACGGTTGTGGTGCCCTCGGCGCAGAGTCCGGCGATGACCATCGCCGCGCCTGCGCGCAGGTCGCAGGCGGCGACGGGCGCGCCCGTGAGCCGCGGGACGCCCTCGATGATGGCGGTCTTGCCGTCCACCTGAATCTCCGCACCCATCTTGCGCAGCTCGTTGACGTATTTATAGCGGTTATCCCAGACGTCCTCGGTCACGACGCTGGTGCCGTCCGCCAGACAGAGCACGGTGCTCATCTGGGGCTGCATGTCGGTCGGGAAGCCGGGATAAGGCAGGGTCTTCACATTCGTGCGGTGCAGCTTTCCGCTGCGGCGGACGGTGACGGTATCGTCTCCGTTTTCGACCTCGACGCCGATCTCGCGCAGCTTCGCGGAGATGCACTCAAGGTGCCGCGGGATAACGCCGAGCAGCGTCACCTCGCCGCCCGTGGCGGCAACGGCTGCCATGTAGGTTCCCGCCTCGATCTGGTCGGGGATGAGGCTGTAGCTCCCGCCGTGGAGCGAGTCCACGCCGCGGATTTTGATGACGTCTGTGCCCGCACCGCGGACGTCCGCGCCCATGGAGTTCAAAAAGTTCGCAAGGTCGACGATATGCGGCTCGCGCGCGGCGTTTTCGATGACGGTCAGCCCCTTCGCCATCGTTGCGGCGAGCATGACGTTGATCGTCGCGCCGACGGAGACGCGGTCGAGATAAATGCGGCTGCCGCGGAGTCTGCCGTCCCGCGCCTTGGCGCGGATGAGCCCCTTGGCGATCTCCATCTCCGCACCGAGGGCTTTCATGCCCTTGATGTGCTGGTCGATGGGGCGCACGCCGAAGTTGCAGCCGCCGGGCATGGTCGTGACCGCCTCGCCGAAGCGGCCGAGCATTGCGCCGATGAGATAATACGAGGCGCGGATCTGGCGCGTGAGGGCGAAAATTTTGTCGCTGAGGCGCACGTTCGTGCAGTCCACATCCACGGTGTCGCGGTTCACGAGACGCACCTTTGCGCCCATAAGCTCGAGGATCTGCAGCTGCTTGTCCGTGTCGCTGATCCGGGGCAGATTCTCGATCCGGCACACGCCGCTCACCATGAGCGCTGCCGGGATGATGGCAACCGCGGCGTTTTTCGCGCCGGAGATTTCCACCTCGCCATGCAGCTGTCTGCCGCCACGAATGATGTATTTATCCAAAATGAAAAGCCTCCCAAAACGGAATAGTTACGGCTCTCTTTTTCCGAAAAGCAATGGGGCGAACGCGCGCCCGATACCATATCTTAGGCATTTTAGCATATCTTCATACAAATTGCAAGGTTTTATCCCAACATGGGCGGTTTCGGGTGTTTTGCACGGCAAACTATGCGCCGAGGGTCTCCGTCTGGCCCGTGCGGGCGTTCAGATAGTGCTCGCCGGTGTCCGTTGCGATGCGCCAGACGGGGGTGAGCGTGCTCTCGCCGGAGACGCTGACGTGCATAAGATAGCCCGGCGTCAGGCTTTCGAGCCGGGAGCATATAATTCCCTCGCTGCCGACGAGCTCTAAAAAGCGCAGGAGCGCGGAGAGGGAGTCCATGCCCGCCTCGCCCTCGGCGGTCTCGCGGTCGAAGACCAGCGTGCCGAACACGGTGTAAAAGCTCTCGCCGCTGAAGCTGATCTCCAGCGCGGCGTTCCAGACGGCGTAGCCGTTCCACGCGCAGCAGGCGAGCAGCGTTTCGCCGTCGTCGGAAAGGCGCATGCTCGCCTCGTCGAGCGCGATGTCCGCGCGGGCAAACAGGCGCTGCGCCGCCTTTTTCGTGTCGCCGCGGGCGCGGACGGCTCCCGCCGTGAAGAGCATATCAAACTCGCCCGTGCCGCGCATGACCGCCTGTCCGTCCGCGGCGCGGTAGTAATAGATGCTGCCGCCCTGATCCTCGGCGCTGACCGCGCCGAGCAGCGCGCGCATGCGCTCGCGCTCGGCGTCTAAATCGCGCACGACGGAGCACTCCCGCGGCGCGCTTTGCAGCAAATTGGCTCCGGGGCTGACCTCGATGCCGTTTTCGCGCAGCAGCGCGGCGATGGAATCGGCGGTGTCGCGGTCGCTGCGGCGCTCCTGCGCGCCGTCCGTCAGCACCACGAGCAGCAGCGAGACGTTCAGCAGCAGCAATATCAGAATAATGATCCGTTCGAGCTTTTTACTGTTCATCCTTCCTGCACCCAGCCGCAGCCCGCGCCTTCCCCGCTTTCGCGATAGACCAGCACCGGCGCGGCGTTCCCCTCCGCGGCGGCGATGGCTGCCGCCTGAAGCATTGGGAGCACCAGCTCCGTGTTCTCCCCCGCCGTGCAGCGCCGGAGCGTAAGCTGCGCGCGCGTGAGGCAGCCGCCGGTCAGCTCGACCTCCGCCGCCGCGCCAGCGGCGAGGCGGACGTCCAGCCCGTTTACATTCAGCTCCAGCGTGACCGTGAACCGGTCGCGCCCTTCGTCATACGCCGCGCCCGTGACGCGCAGCACGGCGTCGCCGCAGGTCTGACCCACGGTCGCCGCGGCGAGGCGGCAGGCGTACTGCACCGCGCCGGCGAGGTCCTCCGCCACGCGCTCATTCCGTTCCCCGGAGCGGAAGGTGACGACGCCCGCCGCGTCCCAGCGGAGGGTCTTCTCGCCCTCGATGAACACGAGCGTGCCGTCGCTCTCCGGATAGCTCGCCGCGACATAAGGGTTCATCCCCAGCGCCGCGAGCACCGCCTCGGCGTCCGCGTCCGCGGTCTCGAGGGAGATCGACGCGATCTCCGGCATTTCGCTTAAGATCACGGTGCTCGGCTCCAAACGCGCGTAAAGCGTGCTGTCCCCGGCGAAAACTGCCTTGGCTGCGCGGAAATCCGCGATGCGGCTGCGCAGCGCCTCCGCCTGCGCGGCGGTGTCGCAGCGGTAATAAGCGCCCGTGTCGGTGCGGAACGCGAGCACGACACGGTCGTCGCGCAGGGCGAGGTAAATTCGCTCGGCGCGCTCGCTCTGCGCGGCGGAGCTCATGCGCGTGCCCAGCAGCCCGGAGAGCACGCCGAGCGGCAGGGCGCTGCCCATCTCAAAGAGCACGCAGCTGCCGGAAAGCCCCTCCTGAAACTCCGTCCGCCGCAGGCTGAGCGGCGTTCCCGCGGAGCCGAGCGCCTCGCCCAGCAGGGCGGAAAAGCGCTGGAAGGCGCGCGCCGTCGTCTCCGCGTCGTAAGCGCTGGCAAGGAGCGTTCCGTCCGACTGGCGCACGGCGACGGTGCGTGGGCGCACGGCGGAATAGAGCACCGCCGGCGTTTCCGCGCCCGCGCCGCTCTCCGTCTCCGCCGCGGCGGCGTCTCCGCGGATGAGGTCCTTCAGCCCCGTATAGTAGCCCGTCCGCGCCAGCAGCAGCGCCGCGGAGACGAGCAGCAGCGCGATGATGATCTTGCGCCCGACGGCGCCGGCAAGCTCCCGGCGGCGATGCTTGTCACTCATTCTCCGGTCCTCCCACCGGCAGCGTCACGGTAAAGGTCGTGCCCCTGCCCTTCTGGCTCTCGACGGTGATCGTCCCCTGATGGCGCTCGACGATCTCGTAGGCGATGGAGAGGCCGAGCCCCGTGCCGCCGGACTCGCGCGAGCGCGCCTTGTCCACGCGGTAAAAGCGCTCGAACACATGCCCGACATCCTCCTTCGGGATGCCGACGCCGTTGTCGCGCACGGAGCACCAGACCCGGTCGCCCGAGAGCCCCGCAGTCATGCGGATGCGCCCGCCGTCCGGCGTATATTTGATGGCGTTGCTGACGAGATTTGTCAGCACCTGCTCGATGCGCAGCCGGTCGCCGCGGATCGGCGGGATCGCGCCCTTGAATTCCAGCGTAAAGTTGTGCCCGCGGCTCTGTGCCTCCAGAAGCTGGGCGTTATACACGTCTGTCACGGACTTTTCAAACGAGAACTCCTCAAAATCGAAGGCGATGGAGCCCGCGTCGAACTTGCTCAGCATCAGCAGGTCCTGCACGATTTTCGTCATGCGGTCGCTCTCGCCGACGATGACGTCCAGAAAATGCTTCTCCATCTCCGGGTCCATGCCGCCGCCGGCGTCGGCGAGCGTCTCGGCGTAGCTGCGGATGCTCGTCACCGGTGTGCGCAGCTCGTGGGACACGTTCGCGACAAACTCGCGCCGCGTCTGCTCGGCGTTTTTGAGGTCCTCGATGTTGCTCTCAAGCTGGCCCGCCATGTCGTTGAAGGTGCGCGTCAGCGTACCGATCTCGTCCTTCGCGGGGTTTTCCACCGTCTCGGAAAAATCGCCCGCGGCGACCTTCTCGGCGGCGTGGGTCAGCTCCTGAATGGGCGTGACCATCGTCTTGGCGAGCAGCAGACTCAGCAGCACGGAGATGACGAGACCAATCGCCATCGCCTCGATGATAATGTTGAAAAGCCGGGCGTTCAAGCTCGT
>CALJDB010000038.1 GCA_938023775.1 uncultured Clostridia bacterium | reverse complement strand
ACCCCTCAGTCGCGCTTCGCGCGCCAGCTCCCCTTGCACAGGGGAGCCTTTAAAGCCGCGGCTTTCTCTTCACCCCCGGCGCTTTTCGAAGAACTCCCGCAGGAGCCGTTCGCTCTCCTCGCGCAGCACGCCGGCGTAGATGGCGGTGCGGGCGGGGTAACGCTCGGCGAAGAGGTTCAGGACGCTCGCGGCGGAGCCGAACAGCGGCTCGCGCGCGCCGTAGACCAGCGTGCCGAGACGGGCGTTGATCATCGCCCCGGCGCACATGGGGCAGGGCTCTAAATTCACAAACAGCGTGCAGTCGTCGAGCCGCCAGTCGCCCCGCGCGCGGCAGGCTTTGTCCAGCGCCTCCAGCTCCGCGTGGCCCAGAACGGAGCGCGTTTCCTCCCGGCGGTTTCGCCCGACGGCGAGAATGTTCCCCGCCGCGTCCGCGATGACGCAGCCGACCGGCACCTCGCCTTCCCGCGCCGCTTCCGCGGCTAAGTCCAGCGCCTTCCGCATATAGATCTCGTGGTCCATAAAAAATCTCACCTCCGAGGTAAAAAGTCTCATGCTCTCTATTTTACTGATCGGCGTCAGTTTGTCAATGGATGCGCTCGCGATCTCCATCACGAACGGAATGACGCTGAAGGATTTTTCCCTGCGCCACGCGCTTTGGATGGGGCTTTATTTCGGGGGGTTCCAGTTCCTTATGCCGCTCCTCGGCTGTCTGCTGGGCAGCACGGTCAGCGGCTATGTCAGCGCCTTCGGACCTTATATCAGCTTCTTCCTGCTCGCCTTCATCGGCGGCAAGATGCTCCTCGACTCCCTCCGCCCCGCAAAGGACGACGAGGACGAGGATTCCGGCGGCATGACGCGCCTGAGCCACAGCCGCCTGCTGCTCATGGCGATCGCCACCAGCATCGACGCGCTCGCCGTCGGCGTCTCCTTCGCGTTTATGGAGGATATCCGCCTCATCCCCAGCTGCGCCCTCATCGGCTGCACGACCTTCGTCATCAGCTTCCTCGGCGCCCTGCTGGGCAGCCATATCCCCGGCTTCTCCGGCAAAAAAGCCGGAATCCTCGGCGGAGCAGTCCTGATCGCCATCGGCATCAAGCTTTTATTGGAGGGGATTTTGTAAGTGGGATCCCCGCTGCGCGGGGAAGAGCATCAATACGCAAAAAAAGACCGCCCGGACGGGCGGCCTTTTTTCATGGCGTATCCGGGATGCACCCTTGGATCACCCTGAATATACAGCAGGCTCTCGTCGCGCATGACGCCGAGCACGAGATGGTAAGCCGCGAGGGAGAGCGACCAGACGGAGCCCGCCAGCGCGCCGGTCACGCCGCGAAACAGCGCGTAAGTGAAGTTCGCCGCTAAAGCCCGACCCCGGCGCGGAACACGCGGTCGCGCAGATAGCGCGTCTCCAGTGCGCGGCGCAGGCGGCTCACTGCTCGCTGATCTTGCGGGCAAGCTCCAGAATCTCGTAGGCGTATTTCCGCTTGCCGTTTCCAGAAGGCGCTTGTAGATCGGATAATTGACGCCCATGCCCGCCGTGCCGACGATTCCGACGGCGATGCCGAGGGCGAGCAAGCCCGTGGTGCCGCTGCCGATCTGTCCCATCGCGAGGCACATTCCCGCGCCGAAGACCAGCGCGGACACGATGCCGAGCGTGTAAGTGAAAACGGTCGCCGGGGTCTTGGCGCGCGCGTCGAGCTTGCGCAGCGCCGTAACGCGGCTGGTGTCCTTCGGCGCATGGTCGCTCGCGAGCTGCTGGGCATGGCATAGAGTTTATCGGTGTTCATAGGAATTTTTTCCTCCTTCGTTTTAATGGCTTTATCTTAACAGCAAAAGC
>CALJDB010000037.1 GCA_938023775.1 uncultured Clostridia bacterium | reverse complement strand
ATGGCAGGAGAAGTGGCTGGAGGAAAAGCCCTTCACCGCCGTCACCGGGGACAAGACCCGGGAGAAGTTCTACGGCCTCATCGAGTTCCCCTATCCCTCCGGACAGGGGCTCCACGTCGGCCATCCGCGCCCGTTCACCGCGATGGACATCATCACGCGCAAAAAGCGCATGGAGGGCTATAACGTCCTGTTCCCCATCGGCTTCGACGCCTTCGGTCTGCCGACGGAAAATTACGCCATCAAAAACCATATCCACCCCGCCATCGTGACGAAGCAGAACATCGCAAACTTCACGAGCCAGCTCAAGATGCTCGGCTACGGCTTCGACTGGGACCGCTGCGTGGACACGACGGACCCAAAGTATTACAAGTGGACCCAGTGGATATTCCTCCAGCTCTATAAAAACGGACTCGCCTATAAAGCGACGATGCCCGTCAACTGGTGTACGAGCTGCAAGTGCGTCCTCGCGAACGAGGAGGTCGTCGAGGGCGTCTGCGAGCGCTGCGGCGCGCCGGTCATCCGCAAGGAAAAGAGCCAGTGGATGCTCCGCATCACGAAATACGCCCAGCGCCTGCTGGACGATCTGGACGGCGTGGACTATATCGAGCGCGTCAAGATCCAGCAGCGCAACTGGATCGGCCGCTCTACCGGCGCGGAGGTGACGTTCAAAGCCACGACCGGGGACAATATCGTCGTCTTCACCACCCGTCCGGACACGCTCTTCGGCGCAACCTATATGGTCCTCTCCCCGGAGCACGCGCTCGTGAAGCAGTGGATGCCGAAGCTTGAGAATGCCGCCGACGTGCAGGCATATCAGGCTGCCGCCGCCGCGAAGAGCGACTTAGAGCGCACGGAGCTCAATAAGGAAAAGACCGGCGTGGAGCTGCGCGGCGTGCGCGCCGTGAACCCCGTCACCGGCAAGGAAATCCCGATCTTTATCTCTGACTATGTTCTCGCGACTTACGGCACCGGCGCTATTATGGCGGTTCCGGGCCACGACCAGCGCGACTGGGATTTCGCGAAGGCGTTCGGGCTTCCCATCATCGAGGTCGTCGCCGGCGGCGACGTGACGCAGGAGGCCTTCGTTGCGAAGGACGACACCGCCGTGATGGTCAACTCCGGCTTCCTCGACGGCAAGACCGTCCGCGAGGCGATCCCCGCTATGACCGCTTACCTCACCGAAAAGGGTCTCGGCCATGAGCAGGTAAACTACAAGCTGCGCGACTGGGTCTTCTCCCGCCAGCGCTACTGGGGCGAGCCGATCCCGCTCGTGAACTGCGAAAAGTGCGGCTGGGTCCCCGTGCCGGAGGACCAGCTCCCCGTGGAGCTTCCGAACGTGGAGAGCTATGAGCCGACGGACGACGGCGAAAGCCCGCTCGCCAAGATGACCGACTGGGTCAACACCGCCTGCCCCTGCTGCGGCGGTCCCGCGAAGCGCGAGACGGACACCATGCCCCAGTGGGCGGGCTCCAGCTGGTATTTCCTGCGCTATATGGACCCGCATGACGACGACGCCGCCGTCTCGAAGGAGGCGGAGCGGTACTGGGGTCCCGTGGACTGGTATAACGGCGGCATGGAGCACACGACGCTCCATCTGCTTTACTCCCGCTTCTGGCACAAGTTCCTCTACGACATCGGCGTTGTCCACACCCCGGAGCCCTACGCCAAGCGCACGAGCCACGGCATGATCCTCGGCGAGGGCGGCGAGAAAATGAGCAAGTCCCGCGGCAACGTCGTGAACCCGAACGACATCGTCGCCCAGTACGGCGCGGACACCATGCGCCTGCACATTATGTTCATCGGCGACTTTGAAAAGGCGGTCACCTGGTCCAACGAGGCTGTCAAGGGAAGCAAGCGCTTCCTCGACCGCTGCTGGAACCTGATGGACGCCGCCGACCCGGACGAGGCGGTCTCCGCCAAGAACGAGGCGAGCATCCACCGCACGATCAAAAAGGTCACGGAGGACATCGACACCCTCAAGATGAACACCGCCATCGCCGCGCTGATGAGCATGGTCAACGATTTTTACGCCAACGGCTGCACCCGCGGTGATCTGGAGCAGCTCATCCTGATGCTGAGCCCCTTCGCGCCGCACATCGCCGAGGAGATGTGGGAGCTGACCGGCTTTGCCGCCAGAACCGGCAGGATGGCGATGCAGATGCCGTGGCCCGTGTTCGACGAGAGCAAGACCGTTGAGCACACGAAGACCCTCGCCGTTCAGGTCAACGGCAAGCTCCGCGCCACCGTGGAGGTCGCCGCCGACGCCGACGACGAAGCCGTCCTCGCCGCCGCCTGCGCCAACGAGAAGATCGCCAAGATGATGGAGGGGCAGGAGCTCGTGAAGCACATCATCGTGAAGAACAAACTTGTCAATTTGATCCTGAAACCGGCAAAGTAAGTGTTGACAAAGCGCACAAAAACCTTTATAATATCGGTTGTTAAGCCATAGTACATGGCCCTTGAACGCGCCGCAAGGCGTATTTGGAGGGAGGGAAAAATAAATGTCTGAAATCTACGTCAAGGAGAATGAATCTCTGGACAACGCGCTCAAGCGCTTCAAGCGCAGCTGCGCCAAGTCCGGCGTTCTGGCGGACCTCCGCAAGAAGGAGTACTACCAGAGCCCCAGCGTTCGCCGCCGCAAGAAGAGCGAGGCCGCACGC
>CALJDB010000036.1 GCA_938023775.1 uncultured Clostridia bacterium | reverse complement strand
CGCCGTGTACGACGCCGTCAGCGTTTCCCTCACCTTCGCCGTCATCGGCGTGCCGTCGCTGAAGCAGACGTCCGTGCGGATGTCGAACACCCACCAGATATAGTCGTCGGACTTTGTCTCCAGCACGATATCGGAGCTGAGCTCAAAATTTTCGTCCACGGTGAACACGCTGTCATAGAGCAGCGACCAGAACAGCATATTCGTGGAGCTGTCCGCCCGGACGGGGTTTGTGCCCGCCTCGGCGTCGAAGTTCAGCGAAAACACGCTGTCCGCCGGTTCGCGCGCCACGACCTCGCTGCCGATGAGCGAGCTGCCGCCCGGCTCATCGTCCGGCGCGGGCGTGTCGGGGTTCGTCTTGCCGCCGCAGCCGGCCAGAAGCGACGCCGCGAGCAGCAGCGCCGTCCAGATTTTTGCTCTTTGCTTCATATCCCGAATCTTTCTCCTGTGTTTTGTTCAGAGCACGATCAGCGCGCCCTGCGCGCCCCGGTCGCCGTGGGTATAGCGGTGGGACCAGTATTTCTGCGGCAGGCAGAAGGTGCAGTCGTCCGAAACGGCGATGCGCTCCGGGCGCAGTCCGAGCTGGGTGAGCCGCCGGGCGTTTGCGCCCTTCAAATCCAGCAGATATTTGCCGGGGACGCCCTCGCGCGGGGCGCAAAGTCCGCTCAAGTCCCCGCCGAGATAGCGCTCCGCGGCGGCGACGACCTCCTCCCCCACCTCAAAGCAGCAGCGGGAGATCGCCGGTCCGATCGCGGCGGCGATAGACTCCGGCGCCGCGCCGAGGGCGCGCATTTTCTGGAAGGCGGCGCCCAGAATGTCCTGCACGCTGCTGCGCCAGCCGCAGTGGACCGCGGCGATGACGCCGTTTTCCTCGTCGCAGAGCAGCACGGGCACGCAGTCGGCGGTAAAGCAGATGAGCGCGAGCCCCGGCACGTTCGTCACGAGCCCGTCCGCCGCGTAGGGCACGGGCGTGCCCAGCGTGTGGGCGTCCGCGTCCGCGACGGCGCGTACCTCCGCGCCGTGGACCTGGCGCGTGAACGCCATGTGCGCCGTGTCGATCCCCGTCGCCTCACCGAGACGCCGGTAATTTTCGCGCACCGCCTCCGGCGAGGGGTCGCGGCTCATCGCGAGATTGAGGCTCGCAAGCGCGCCGCGGCTCACG
The DNA here is from genome assembly GCA_938023775.1 of uncultured Clostridia bacterium. Taxonomy (GTDB): domain Bacteria; phylum Bacillota; class Clostridia; order Oscillospirales; family Oscillospiraceae; genus SVKR01. The sequence continues at coordinate 1,105 of CALJDB010000036.1, read as the reverse complement.
CCGCCGAGCCGCGTCGTGAACCCATGCCGCGCCGCGACGGTCGGCGCGGTAAGATAAACCACGCCGTTTGCATGGCGGTGTTCCGTGAATGTCATGGTACCTCGAAATTGTATCGTTTTTGAAAGATGGTTGTTTCCGCTTTTAAAGGCCTCCCTGTGCAAGGGAGGCTGTCAGCGCGCAGCGCTGACTGGAGGGTTGTATGCTTCAGGAAACGCCAAGCTTGGATGTTTCATAAGCTTACAACCCCTCCGTCGCGGCTCCGCCGCGCCACCTCCCCTTGCACTTCGGGAGGCTTTAAAGCTGCTTTATTCGTTTCTCCCGCAGCAGTCCTTATATTTCATCGGAAGTCCGTTCGGACGCAGCTTTCCGCAGGGACAGGGGTCGTTTCTGCCGGGCTTTTTCTCGCGGCGGACGGGCTGCTTTTTGACGCTGGCGTCCCCGCCGACGTTGCCGACGGCGTTTTTGGCGACGCTCTTGCGCTCGACGCCCTGATCCTTGCGGACGCGGGCGAGATAGATGCGGCGGACGACCTCCTGCCGGATGCCGCCGATCATCTTCTCGAACATGTCGAAGCCTTCCTGCTTGTAGGCATCCACGGGCTTGACGTTGCCGTAACCGCGCAGTCCGATGCCGCGGCGCAGCTCGCTCATCGCGTCGATATGGTCCATCCAGTATTCGTCCACGACGCGCAGCAGAACGACGCGCTCCAGCTCGCGCATGAGCGGCGTGCCGTCCGGCATCGTGCCGAGGTCGGCTTCCTTCCTGCGGTAGACCTCGTCCGCGGCGGCTTCGAGCTGCTCGCAGATCTCCTTGCAGCGGAGCCCGGCATGGAACTCCAGCGCGCCGCGGCGCAGGAACAGCGGGTAAAACGGCGCGAGAATCTCCTCCAGCGCGGCTTCGTCCGCCGGGTCGGCGGTGCCGACGGCATCCGTGATAAACTCATCGATCATACCGCGGATGCTCTCCTGCACGTCCTCGCCGTTTAAGACCTTATAGCGCTGCTCATAGATAAGCTTGCGCTGGGTGTTCATCACGTCGTCATACTCCAGCGTCGCCTTACGGGTCTGGAAGTTGCGGCTCTCAACGGTCTTCTGCGCCTGCTCGA
>CALJDB010000035.1 GCA_938023775.1 uncultured Clostridia bacterium | reverse complement strand
CAGACATCGGCCTGCACGGTCAGCACCTTGATGCCGTAGAGGCTTTCCAGCTCCTGCTTGGCTGCTTCCAGCTTCTTGACATTGCGGCCTGTGATGACGAGGTTCGCGCCCTCCTTGGCGTATGCGGTGGCGATGCCGTAGCCGCCGGAGCTGCGGGAGGGGTCGGCGCGGTAGAAGCGGTCGAAGAGCCTGTCCGTCTCGATCGTCTCCGCGCCCTCACAGCGGTTTGCGCAGAGCAGCGTGACGCCGCGGCGGCTGCGCTCCAGCGAGAGGGAGATGGGGGAGTCAGGCGCTGCGTACTTCACCGCGTTGTCAAGCAGGATGCTCACGAGCTGGCGCAGGGCGTATTCGTCGCCGCGCAGCGTGAGCTCCGGCGCGGCGGCGAGCGTCAGCACATGCCCGCGCTCGGCGGCAAAATCGCGGAACGACTCCGCCGTCTCCTCCACGGCGGCGCTGAGGTCGAAGTCCTCCGTTTTGAGCGGGGACTCCTCCTCGTCCATGCGCGAGAGCGTCACGAGCGAGTTCACGAGCCCCGTGAGCTTCTCGGTCTGGGCGAGCGCCTTGTCGATCCACTTCTGCTTTCCGGTCTCCATTTCGAGCACGCGCAGGCTCGTCGCGATGACGGTGATGGGCGTTTTGAGCTCGTGGCTCGCGTCGGTGATGAACTGCTTCTGCTGCTCCGCGCTGCGCACGACGGGGTCGATGGCGCGGCGGGAGAGCAACAGCACGAGCAGCAGCACGAGCAATATGCACGCCGCATCCGCCGCGAGCGACCAGCCCAGCACGAGACGCAGGGCGCGCATCTCCTGATAGCAGTCGAGGAACACCGCCATATAGCCCTCGCCGTCCGCCGTGACGAGGAACTTATAGTTCCCGGTGAAGCCGTAGCCCTCGCCGTGGCGCAGCGCGGCGGCGAGATAGTCCGCGGCGGAGTCCTCCGTGACGGCGGCGATGCGGTCGAGCTCCGCGCTTAAAAGCGCGCCGCCGGCATCGCAGCGGAGGACGAAGAAGCGTGTGGAAAACGCCGCTTCGGGACCGAAGGGGTCGTTCCGGCGTTCATTCGGGCGCAGCGGGGCGGCGTCCTTCGGCTCCGGCGGCGTCTCGTCCCCGTCCGCGGGGGCGGGGCTGGGCTCGTCCGCCGGGGCGGGGAGCGTACCGTGATTTTCCGCGATGCGGGTCAGCATCTCGTTTAAGTCCGCGTTGGTGGAGAGGAAGTTCGCGCCGTTTAAGATCAGCGTCAGCAGCAGCATGACCGCCGTGACGGAGAGCATCGCGATGCGGATGAAGCGCGTGCGCAGCTTTTTGATCATGCCCGCTCCTCCTCCAGCACATAGCCGAGCCCGCGGTTGGCGCGCAGGGTCAGCGCGGAGCCGATCTGCCGCAGCTTTTTGCGCAGATTGGAGATGTTGACCCAGACAACGTTGATCTCCGCCTCGTTATCCCAGCCCCAGACCTTTTCCATGATGCGCTCCGCGGAAAATACCTGCCGCGGCGCGCGGAGGAAGAGCTCCATCACCTGATATTCCCGCCCGCTGAGGCGGACGGCTCGCTCCCGGCAGCGCAGCTCGCCGCTCGCGGGGTCGAGCGAGAGGTCGCCGCAGGTCAGCAGGCTCGGCTGATACGCCTCGCTGCGGCGCAGCATGGCGCGCACGCGGCTGATGAGTTCGTCCGGGTCGAAGGGCTTCGGCAGATAGTCGTCCGCACCGGCGTTGAAGCCGGTGATGCGGTCGTCCTTCTGTCCCTTGGCGGTCAGCATCATAATGGGCGTCTTGACGCCCTCGCTCCGCAGGCGCTCGAGCACCTGAATGCCGTTCATCTTCGGCATCATGACGTCTAAGATGATGGCGTCATAGTCGCCCGCAACGGCGTATTCATAGGCGTCGAAGCCGTTGTGCACAGCGTCGACGGAGAAGTGATTTTTTTCAAAAAAGACCGCCAGCGCCTCGGCGAGATCGACCTCGTCCTCTGCTT
>CALJDB010000034.1 GCA_938023775.1 uncultured Clostridia bacterium | reverse complement strand
GGCGTCTGCTCCGTTGAGGACGCGGACAAGGCGATGGTCTACTCCGTCGGTCTGCGCTGGAGCGTCATGGGTCAGTTCCTGACCCTGCACATGGGCGTCGCCCCGGAGGGCATCGCAAAGTTCAACGAGAAGTACGGCATCGACCCGACGAAGCCGGACGGCCGTCTGAGCAACATGCCCACCTGGACCACCTTCCCCGCCGACTGGTGTGAGAAGGCCGCCCCCGGCATCGCCGAGGAGCTGGCGCACCGCACGGAGGAAGAGGGCCGCGACATCGAGTCCGTCGCCCGCTGGAGAGACAAAATGCTCGTGGAGACCCTGCGTCTCCATGGCAAGCTGTAATCTGTTTGCAAAAAGAGGACCTGCAGCGCGGTACCCGTGCCGCAGGTCCTTCCACAACTGCCGCCCCGCGCCCTTTTTCCGCGGCGGGGCGAGCTCCGGAAAGGAGAACTATACCTTATGAAAATTCTTGTCATCAACCCCGGCTCCACCTCCACGAAGGTCGCCGTCTTTGAGGACGACAAGGAGCTGGTGCGCCAGAGCCTGTCCCACTCCAAGGACGAGCTCGCCAAGTTCGCCGTCTGGTCCGACCAGCTCGATTATCGCTACGGTCTCGTGATGGACTTCCTGAGCGCCGCCGGCTATAAGGCGACGGATCTCGACTGCGTCATGAGCCGCGGCGGTTCCCCTCCGGGAATCAAGGCCGGCTGCACCGCCGTGGACGACCGTCTGGTCGACGCGCTGCTGCACCGCCCGCTGGAGCCGCATCCCGCCTCCCTCGGTCCCGTCATCGCCGCCAAGATCGCGGCGGTCGCCGGCATTCCCGCCTATGTCTATGACCCCATCACCTCCGACGAGCTGAACCCGCTCGCGAAGGTCTACGGCGTGAAGGGCATTGAGCACAACAGCATGTGCCACATCCTGAACAGCCACGCCATGGCGCTCGTGCTCGCCAAGAACCTCGGCAAAAAGCTTGAGGATATGAACGTCATCGTCGCCCACATCGGCGGCGGCAACTCCATCGCGCTCTGGAGCCACGCCCACCCGGTCGACGTCGTCCCCGGCGATGCCTGCACCTTCTCTGCCGAGCGCGCGGGCTTCATGCGCTCCGAGCGCATGGTCCAGCTCGTCGAGGAATACGGCGCGGAGACCTGCACCAAGTGGCTCCACGGCAAGGGCGGCATGGTCAGCCTGCTCGGCACCAACGACCTGCGCGAGGTCGAGAAGATGATCGTCGCCGGCGACGCCGAGGCGCTGAAGTGCCAGCAGGCGATGGCTTATCAGCTCTGCAAGTGCATCTGCTCCCTGTTCCCGGTCGTCGAGGGCAAGCTGGACGGCATCATCATCACCGGCGGCGGCGCTTACTGGGAGCGCCTCACGGACGATGTCAAGGCGCGCCTTGCTTACACGAACGTGCCCGTCTATATCCAGCCGGGCGAAAACGAGATGCAGTCTCTCGCCGAGGGCGCGCTCCGTGCGCTGCGCGGCGAGGAGGTCGTGCAGAAATACGAAGGCTGAGGAGGCAAACCGATGGCGAATTACAAAATCACTGTTCTTGAGATCAGCACCAAGACCGTTGGCGGCGAATTTTACTTCGGCGGTTTTGTTCCCGCATCGGAGACCTTCCCGAACCCCTTCAGCTTCACGCTGCTTCAGGGGGAGGGGAAAACCATCCTCATCGACTGCGGCATCGACCTGCGCGATCCGACCAAGGCAGCCATCTTCGGCGCCTGCGGCGCCCAGAACGGCCACGGTCCGGTCGAGGTCCTCGCCACCGTCGGCGTGAAGCCGGAGGAGGTCGACGCCGTCATCCTCACCCACGCCCACTTTGACCATGCGAGCGGTATCGACTGCTTCCCGAACGCGCAGTTTTATCTCCAGCGCAAGGAGCTCGAAGGCTGGCAGGAAATCCGGAACCACCCGAAATATGCCGCGCTGCCCTTCTTCTGCATGGATATGAGCGACGTCGAGCGCCTCGAAAAGCTGGAAAAAGCCGGGCGGCTCACGCTGCTCGACGGCGACGTGGAGAATCTCTTCCCCGGCATCAGCGTCTACAGCGTCGGCTTCGGCCACAGCTTTGACCTCCAGATGGTCATGGTGGACACCGAAAAGGGCAAATTCCTCCACACGGGCGACGCGTGCAACCGCCCGGAGAACCTGCTCGGCACCGAGAGCTTCCCGTTCTATCTGCCGAACACGGACTTCGCCGTCGGTCCCGCGCTGAACATCGTCCGCGGCTTCGACCGCATTATGGAGCTCGTCCATGGCGACGTGACGCACCTCATCATGACCCACGACGACACCCGCCGCGATCTCTTCCCGTGGCATAAGAGCGAGCTGGGTCTGAGCATTTTTGAAATCTGCTGAAAGGAAAATTCACTATGGAACTGCATAATTTTGAAGAGCTGCTGGCGATGACCAAGAACGTCAGCAAGAGCACCATGGCTGTCGCCGGCGCGAATCTGCCCGCCGCGATCGACGCCGTGCTCGACGCGCACGACCACAACATCGCCGACGCCATCCTCGTCGGCGAGCCGGAGGGTATCAAGGAGCTGCTCCGCGAGCGCGGACGCAATCCGGAGGACTTCCGCATCGAGAAGACCTTCGAGGGTCAGAACCCGGCGGAGACTGCCGTGGAGTTCATCAAGTCCGGCGAGGCGAACTTCCTGCTGAAGGGCCTCGTGGAGACCACCGACCTCTTCCGCCCCGTCGTGAAGAAGGAAAACGGGCTCCGCACCGGCCGCACCATCTCCCATGTCGCGTTCTACCAGCTGCCGTTTTACCACAAGCTGCTCATCACCTCTGACGGCGGCGTGTGCGCATACCCCGATCTTCAGAAGAAGAAGGACATCATCATCAACGTCGTGAACACTCTGCACGCGCTGGGCTACGAGAAGCCGAAGGTGGGCGTCCTCTGCTGCAAGGAGGTCGAGGACGAGAAGATGCCAGAAACGCAGGACGCCGCCGCGCTCCAGCGCATGGCGGAGGCGGGCGAGATGGGCGAGTGCGTCGTCGTCGGACCGATCTCTTACGATCTGGCGCTCCGCGCCGACCGCGCCAAGATCAAGAAGTACGCCTGCCCCTATTCCGGCGACTTCGACGCCCTCATCAGCCCGAACATCCACGCGGGCAACATTCTCGGCAAGTGCCTTGAGTGCATCCCCGGCGTCCAGATGGCGAGCTACGTCTCCGGCGCCCGCATCCCCATCGTCCTGACGAGCCGCGCCGCCCCGGCGGACGAGCGCCTGCGCTGCATCGCCCTCGCCGGCATCGTCGCGTCCAACTCCAAGTAATAGGTTATAAAAAAGAGACCGCCGGCAGGCGGTCTCTTTTTATGTACCACAGTTAAATCCCTCAAACTTTCGACCAACTCGAAACTTTTTTCGGCAAAATCCGCGTTATTCGATGGGAAACCATAGGGAATAGGTCCGGAAATCCCTGCCATGGTCAAACTCGATCTTGAGCGTCCAGCAGAGGACGTCGCCGCAGAGAGCGAAGCCGTGGGAGCGCATCCAGTCGAAGGCAGGGGCGAGGTCTGCGGGACCGGGCTTTGCCGCGACGCGGACGGTGGTGTAAACGCTGCGGCGCGGCTCCCACTCGGAAATGCCGCCCTCCGCGGCGAGACCGAGCTCCCGCGCGCGGTCGATCTCGATGGAGTAGCCCGGCATGGCGGCGGCGAACTCCCCATCGCCGGCTGCCTCCTCCTGCGGAATGACGAGGCAGCGGCGGAACATGTTGTGCTGCACGCTGACCTGCTCGTAAAACTCCGTGCTTACGGCGTCAAGGCTCACGCCCTCGCCGCGGTCGTAGGGGCAGATCAGGATATGGGGGCTGTTGCGGATGTAATAGCGCCCGATATAGCGCTCATAGAGCTGCTGGGCGGTCGTCAGGCGGTGCAGCTGCTCCAGCATGCGGCCGTAGCGGGCGTAGGTCTGCTCCAGCTCGCGGGATTTCTGCTCGAGCATGCGGTCGTAATCCTCCGGCGCGGTGTCCGTGATGATTTCCGCAATCTCCGAGAGGGAGAAGCCGACGTTTTGGAGGTGCTTGCAGTCAAAAAGGCGCGTCAGGTCGTCCTGCGTAAAGTCGCGGTAGCGGTTGTTGTCGTTCCTGCCGGGGTGGATGATGTTTTTCTTCTCGTAAAAGCGCACCGCGTCCGTGCTGACGCCGAGCAGCGCCGCCAGCTCGCCCTCCCCGACCGCCAGATTCAGCCCCTCCACAGCCTTGCGGCCGCGGAACGACTTTTCCAGTCCGATCGTCTCAATCGCGGTCATGTTTCTTCTCTCCCTCCGGCCTCTCCTGCGCGGCGAAAATTGCGCCGGCAAAGTCGAGAAAATCCTGATTCTGCACCAGCGCGATGCCGCGCTCCCTGTCGGCCAGCAGCAGCAGC